>NZ_CP046565.1:600000-877500 GCF_012769535.1 Methylococcus geothermalis | reverse complement strand
GCCCATCGCCTTCTTTCCATGCTGCGGGAAGTGCAGCGTGAGCTGAGGCACGTCTCACCGACTGCTCAGCAGACCGTCGCCGAGACACTCGGAGTTTGCGTGACCCGGGTGAGGGCCGTGGTGGAATTCTACAGCTTTTTGTCGGCTGCGCCCCTGGGCAAATTCGACATCCGAATCAGTGACTCCATCACCGATCACATGCTCGGCAGCCGCGACATCGCCGCCTATTTGTGCGACGCGCTCGCCATCCGCCCCGGAGATATCCGACCGGACGGCCGGGTCAGCATGGCCTTCACCTCATGTACGGGCCTGTGTGAACAGGGGCCGGCAGGACTGGTCAACGGTTACGCCATTCCGCGACTCACCCGCGAGCGGGTCGATCGGATCGTCGAACTCGTTAACCACGATACGCCTCTGAGCGATTGGCCCGAGGCACTCTTCGCCGTCGAAGACAACGTCCGGCTCAAGGACAGGCTGCTGGCCAATCCGGTCAAGCCGGGGGCGTCGCTGGAGCGCGTGCTGGCTCAGGGCAGGGAGACGATATTCGAGGAAATCGAAACCTCCCAGCTTCGCGGCCGAGGCGGCGCGGGCTTCAATACCGCCTGGAAGTGGCGCTTCTGCTATGAGGGTCCGGAAGAAGTCGCCGTCTGCCCGCCGGGGCAGCCCGCCGCCCAAGCCGAACGGTACGTGGTCTGCAATGCGGACGAGGGCGAGCCCGGCACATTCAAGGACCGAGTCCTACTGCAAAGCCACGCCGATCAGGTTTTCGAAGGTATGACGGTCTGCGCCTATCTGGTTGGGGCCCGCCAGGGCTTTCTTTATTTGAGAGGCGAATACCTCTATCTGCATCAACGACTCGAAGGCGTGCTGGCGGAACGGCGGCGCCAGGGACTCCTCGGAGAAGGCATTCTGGGTCGGAAAGGCTTCGATTTCGACATCGAGATCCGGCTCGGAGCGGGCGCCTATATCTGCGGCGAAGAATCCGCCCTCATCGAGTCGCTGGAAGGCAAGCGGGGCGTGCCGCGCAACCGGCCACCCTACCCGGTGACCCACGGCTATCTCGGCAAACCCACCGTGGTGAATAATGTGGAGACCTTCTTTGCGGCCGCCGCCATCACCCTGCACGGCGGCGAGTGGTTCGCCTCGGTCGGCACCGAGAAATCCAAGGGCACCAAGCTTCTGAGCATCTGCGGCGACTGTAGCCGGCCCGGAATCTACGAGTATCCATTCGGAGTCACGATTTCGCGGATTCTCGACGACTGCGGCGCAGACGACACCTTAGGGGTCCAAATCGGCGGCCCTTCCGGAATGTTCATCTCCGACAAGGAGTTTGGCCGCAAACTGGCCTTCGAAGACCTCGCCACCGGCGGTTCGTTCATCGTGTTCGACCGGACGCGGGACGTGCTGGAGATCGCCCGCAACTTCACCCACTTTTTCGCCCACGAAAGCTGCGGCTTCTGCACGCCTTGCCGGGTCGGCACCGCGCTTCTGAAAAACCTGCTGGACAAGATCGGCGACGGCCACGGCGCGGCGGGCGATCTGGCTGAACTTTCCCGACTGGGACGGTTCGTGCGGAGCACCAGCCATTGCGGGCTGGGTCAGACTGCCGCCAACCCCATCCTCAGCACCTTGGAACGCTATCCCGAGCTATACCAGAAGCGGCTCAAAACGATCGACTTCGAACCGGGTTTCGATCTGGACGGAGCGCTCGCCATCGCCCGGCGCCTGAGTGGCCGGGACGATGAGAATGCCCACCTGACGCAAACCTAAGGACACTCCGCCCCTCTTAATCCATGTAAAGATCGCGTCATGACGAAACCCTTCCTCCAGATCGACGGCAAACCCATTCCCTACACCGCAGGCCAGACCATCATGGAAGCCGCCACCGCGGCCGGCATCTATATCCCCCACCTCTGCCACAATCCCGAATTCGAGCCGCACGGAAGCTGCAAACTGTGCACGGTGAAGGTCAACGGCCGAAATTGTTCGGCCTGCACCTTTCCGGCGGCGGACGGCCAGGATGTGCTCAACGACACCGCCGAGCTGAACGAACTGCGCCGCACCGTCACTCAATTGCTGTTCGTGGAGGGCAATCATCTGTGCCCGTCCTGCGAGAAGAGCGGCAACTGCCAGTTGCAGGCGGCCGCCTATTTCCTCGGCATGGTCGACGCCCATTTCCCCTTCTTCTATCCCGCGCGGGAGCTGGACGGCTCGCATCCCGACATCCTGCTCGACCGCGACCGCTGCATCTTCTGCGAGCTGTGCGTGCGCGCCAGCCGCGACGTGGACGGCAAGAACGTGTTCGCCATCGGCGGACGCGGCATCGATTCGCGGCTCATCGTCAATTCGCCTTCCGGCAAGCTCGCGGACACACCGATCGCCGCCACCGACAAGGCCGCGCGGGTCTGCCCGGTGGGCGCCATCCTGGTGAAACGGCGCGGCTTCGAAGTGCCGATCGGAGAACGCCTCTACGACAGACACACCCTCGCCGAAGAAAGTCTGGAACGCGAGGAGCCGATCGTGGAGAGCCGCCATGACTGAAAAACTCACCGCCGCCACGACTTCCCTCGCCGGCTGCTTCGGCTGCCACATGTCGCTCCTCGACATCGACGAACGGCTTTTGGCCCTGGCGGAGGTCGCCAGCTTCGACCGCTCGCCATTGACCGACATCAAGCACTGCGGCGACAAAGTCGATCTGGGCCTGGTCGAGGGCGGCTTGTGCAACGCGGAGAACGTCCACACGCTTCGCGAGTTCCGCAAGCATTGCCGAATCCTGGTCGCCGTCGGCGCCTGCGCCATCAACGGCGGCGTGCCTGCGCTGCGCAACCACATCGCGCTCGAGGAGTGCCTGGACGAGTCGTATCTCAACGGCATCGGCATCGAGAATCCGCAAATCCCCAACGACATCGAACTGCCGCTACTCCTGAATAAGGTGCATCCGATCCACGAGGTCGTGAAGGTCGATTATTTCCTGCCCGGCTGCCCGCCTTCGGCCGACACGATCTGGAAGTTCCTCAGCGATCTGGCCGCCGGTCGGGAGCCGTCTCTCCCGCGCGAGCTGATTCACTATGATTGATAGTGGCATAATGGCGAGTCAACGCTGCGCCGCATGCGGCACCTGACAGACCCGAACCCCAGATGCTCACTTACCCCGCCATCGATCCCGTCGCCGTCGCGATCGGCCCACTCAAGGTCCACTGGTATGGACTGATGTACGTCATCGGCATCGCCGCCACCTGGCTGTTGGCGCGGCGGCGGGTGCAGCGGAGCGCGAAACCGCTGTTCACCCCGGCCCAGGTCGAAGACTTGGTATTCTACTCCGCCATCGGCGTGGTCGTCGGCGGACGGGTCGGCTATGCGCTGTTCTACAATTTTTCCGGCTTTCTGCATGACCCGCTGATGCTGTTCCGCATATGGGAAGGCGGCATGGCCTTTCATGGCGGCCTGATCGGCGTGCTGATCGCCATGTATGTCTATGGCCGATCCCAGGGCATCCGGTTTTTCGACGTCGCCGACTTTCTCGCCCCTTACGTGCCCATCGGCCTCTTGGCCGGGCGCATCGGCAACTTCATCAACGGCGAACTCTGGGGCAAGCCCAGCGACGTGCCGTGGGCGATGATCTTCCCCAATGGCGGCAACGTGCCGCGCCATCCGTCTCAGCTTTACGAAGCCTTTCTGGAAGGGCTGGTCCTGTTGGTCATCCTGCAATGGTTCAGCCTGCGCTCACCGCCGCGCATGGCCGTGAGCGGCATGTTCCTGCTGGGCTACGGCGCATTCCGCTTCGCCGTCGAATTCGTCCGGCTGCCGGATGCGCAACTCGGCTATCTCGCCTTCGGCTGGCTGACCATGGGCCAGATCCTGTGCCTGCCGATGATCCTGTTCGGCATCGCTCTGCTGGCCGCCGCCTACGCCCGCCGCTCCGCCTGAATGCGCCCGTATCTCGACCTGCTGCGCGACATCCTCGAGCACGGCAGCGCAAAAGAGGACCGGACCGGCACTGGCACCCTGAGCGTCTTCGGATGCATGATGCGGTTCGATCTCGGCGCCGGGCTGCCCCTCGTCACCACCAAGAAGCTGCACCTGCCCTCGATCATTCATGAACTGCTCTGGTTCGTCTCGGGCAGCACGAATGTCCGCTACCTGCAGCAGAACGGCGTCTCGATCTGGAACGAATGGGCGGACGAAAACGGCGAACTGGGCCCCGTGTACGGGCACCAATGGCGCCACTGGGCCAAGCCGGACGGCAGCGCCATCGACCAGCTCGCGGGGCTGCTGATGCAACTGCGCGGGAATCCCGACTCCCGCCGCCTGCTGGTGAGCGCCTGGAATCCGGCCGACGTCGAAGCCATGGCGCTGCCGCCGTGCCACTATGCTTTCCAGTGCTATGTGACGGACGGAAAGCTGTCGCTGATGTTCCAGATGCGCTCGGTGGACGTGTTCCTGGGACTGCCGTTCAACATCGCCAGCTATGCCCTGCTCGCCTCGATGCTGGCCCAGCAGGTCGGGCTGGAACCGGGCGAACTGATCTGGTGCGGCGGCGACGTGCACCTGTACCGGAACCACCTGGAGCAAGCGCAGCTGCAACTCGAGCGCGAACCCTTCGCGCCGCCGACGCTGAAATTCGCCCGCAAGCCGGACAGCCTGTTCGACTACCGCTACGAGGATTTCATCGTCGAAGGCTACCAGGCCCATCCGCACATCAAGGCCGAGGTGGCCGTGTGACGGGATTACCGGACCTCTCGATCATCGTCGCCATGGCGCAGAATCGGGTCATTGGCGCGAACAACGCCATGCCCTGGCATTTGTCCGCCGATCTCAAGCGCTTCCGCGCCCTGACCCTGGGCAAGCCCATCCTCATGGGGCGCAAGACCCACGAATCCATCGGCCGCCCCTTGCCCGGACGCCAGAACATCGTCCTGACCCGCGCGCCGGATTTTTCCGCCCCCGGCTGCACCATCGTGCACGATCTCGGCGAACTGGCGGCGGTATGCGCCGGAGCCATGGAACTCATGGTCATCGGCGGCAGCGCCGTATATGAAGCCCTGCTGCCGCAGGCCAAGAAACTCTATCTGACCCTGATCCATCACGACTATGCCGGCGACACCTTCTTTCCGGAATTCGCCGCCGAGGACTGGCGTGAAACCAGCCGCGAAGACGTCCGTGACGATCCGGATTTCCCCTGGCCCTACAGCTATCTGGTGCTGGAGCGCGCCTCGCCGGCGTCGCGCTGCCAATGACCGGACTTGCCGCCGATCTTCTCCAACAGACGCACCGATTCGATGCTCATGCCGCGGTCGACCGCCTTGCACATGTCGTAGATGGTCAGCAGGGCGACCTGGGTGGCGGTCAGCGCCTCCATCTCCACGCCGGTCTGGCCGACGGTCTGGACCGTGGTCTGACAGCGAATGCGGCTGGCCTCCGGCTGAGGCTCCAGCGCGAGATCGACATGGGTGATCGGAATGGGGTGGCAAAGGGGAATCAGGTCCGCGGTCCGCTTGGCGCCCATGATGCCGGCGATGCGGGCGATGCCGAGCACATCGCCTTTCTTGTGCCCGCCCGCCATGATGAGCCGCAAGGTCTCGGGCAGCATGGCGATGTACCCCTCGGCCACCGCCGTGCGGGTGGTGCTGGGCTTGCCGCCGACGTCCACCATGTGGGCTTCGCCGGCGGTATTGAAATGAGTCAGCTTAGGCACGCTCGGCTCCGTAGCGGGAAACGAAGCGCGTATTTTAGTGCCTGATCCGCAGGTGGGGCGAACGCAATGAACCTCGAAATGGCCCGGCTGTTCCGAAGCATCAGCCATGGCGTCTACGCGATCGGCGTCGCCGACGCCGAGGGCCCCAACGCCTTCACCGCGGCCTGGGTGATGCAGACCTCGTTCGATCCGCCCATGCTGGCGCTCAGCATCAACCCCATTTGCCTGTCTTACCGGAAACTGATGGCCGGCGGTTTTTTCAGCGTCAACGTGGTGCCGGCGGACCGCCCCGAATGGGCGGGGCTCTTCGCCCGCCCGGCCGACAGCGACAAGCTGGCCGGCATCGCGTGGACAGCCGGCCAGGGCGGCGTTCCTTTGCTGGCGGATGCAGTCGCCTGGTTCCAGTGCCGGCTCGCCGGAACTCTGGCCAGCGGCGATCACGTGGTGGCCGTCGGCCGAGTCTTCGACGGCCGGCTCAACTTTCCCGAGCGCGAGCCGCTGAGCTACCGCGACACCGGCGATCTGGACGGCTCCGCCGCGCTGTATCCCGATGGCTTCTGAACCCGATTTTCTGCCGAAGGACTTCATCCGGACGGCGGAAGGACTTCATTTCGCAATCGTCGACGGCAACCCCGAAGATGGCCGGCTGCTCTGCACCTTGCGCTATGTTCCGACCGACCACGGCCGGCTGCGCAAGCTGAACACGGCGGAAGCCACGGCCTTCCTGCAGGAACACCATCCGGATTATCTGTACCTTTCACGTCGGCTGGACGCCGTGCTGCCGGCGGTGCCGGTCGAATGCGTCGCCCGGCATTTCCGCCCCCGCGACCGGGTCCGAACCCTCTTCACAAGCCAAACCGCTGATCCCATCGAGGCCAAGGCCTGCCGGCTGCTCGGGCTTTTCTTTGCGGAAAGGCTGAACCTGACGGAATTCGGCCTCACCGGCTCGCTCCTGATCGGCGCCCAGACCCCGGCCTCCGACATCGACCTGGTCGTCTACGACCCGAACACCTTCGACGCCGCGCGCGCCATGGTGGCGAAAGCGACGGCGGACGGTCGGCTGAGCGCGCCTGGACAAGCGGACTGGCGGAAAGCTTACGAGCGTCGCGGTTGCACGCTTGGCTTCGAGGACTATCTCTGGCATGAGCGGCGAAAATTCAATGCCGGCTTCATCGAAGCCACCAAGTTCGACCTGACGCTGGTTCTTCCTCGCCCCCTAGACAACATTCCACCCGCCGCCAAGCGCGGCCCCATGATTTTGCGCGCCACGGTGACCGACGGCCGCCGGGCATTCGAATATCCCGCCCGCTACCGAACCGACCACCCGCGCATCGGCGAAATTCTGAGCTTCACCCATACCTATGTCGGACAGGCGCGGACCGGGGAAAGGATCGAGGCCTCCGGCCTGGTCGAAGCGCTTCCCGACGGCACCGAACGCCTGATCGTGGGCAGCAGCCGGGAAGCCCCCGGCGAATACATCCGGGTCCTGCACGATGACACACTCTGATTCCGCCATCACTGGCCTGCGCGCGGCCATCCTGGACATGGACGGCCTCGCGATCGACACCGAAGCGACCTATGTCGCCGCCTGGCGCGGCGCCGCCAACGAGCTGGGGATCGAACTCGACGAGGACTTCTGCCAATCGCTGTTCGGCTGCCATGCCGAGGCGGTCAAGCAGCGGATCAGCGACTACGCCGGCCCGCAATTCGATATCGGCCGCTTCGAGGAAATCGCCACCCGAATCTGGCACCGGCACGTGGAGGCCCATGGCATCGCTCCGATGCCCGGCCTGGAGAATCTGTTGAGGTTTTTCCGCGAACGAAACCTGCCTTATGCGCTGGCGACCAATAGCGAAGCCCGCTTCGCCGGCATCTGCCTGGAGCGGTCGGGGATGGCGAACCTCTTCCCGCTCATCGTCACCCGCGATCAGGTCGCCCAGGGCAAACCCGCGCCGGACCTGTACCTCGAAGCCGCCCGCCGCTTGGGTTTGGCACCCGGCCAATGTCTGGCGCTGGAGGACTCGGAAGCGGGCATCGAATCCGCCGCCCTGGCAGGAACCTTCGCCGTGCTGGTCAACGGCCGGCGGCCCGCCAGCTCCCGCGAACGGCGCTTCGCCCGGCTGCATCTGGCCTCCCTGAATGAGGTGCCGGCGCTGTGGAATCAAGGAACATCGGCCGACAAGGCTTACCCCAAGGCCGCCACTCTGATATAAGATGCAGCGTCCTTTGTCGTGAGAGAGAAGCAACCGACATGATCGGCGCCATCGCCGTCCTTTTCGTTGCCTACTGGTTCTACCGCACCGCCCTGCGGCTGAAGCTGCCCCCGGTCGCTTGGGCCGCCGGCGGCGTCATCGTCTATTACGCCGGCTTCGTCGTCTGGCTCTACCTGGTCCTGAAACCCCTGCTGGGAGACTCCTTCCGCCATCATACCTTCCTATTGGGGCTGGGGATGGACCTCTCCTCGGTGCTGGTCGGAACCCTGCTGGCCGCGCTGTTCCGTGCGAAGGTCATGTCGAAACAGGGCGATGCCCCTTACGAAAAACACTTCTGATGCGGAAAGCAAACGCCAGCCTCGGAGCGGCCGCCGTTCCTGCTTCTCCGCCTCGCGAATTCATCGAAATCCTCTACTGCGCGCGCAGGCCGGTCGGCGTGCACCAGGCCTTTCAAGCAGGAATCCGAATGCTGTCCCTCTCCCTGTCCCAACGGCGCCATCTGCGTGAGCTTTCCCCGACGCGCATACGGTTCCCAGTTCTGGCGGCATGCGCCCTTTTCATCGGCGCGCCGAAGCTTTGTCTTGCGGGCGATCACGGCCCAGTGGGCCCCTTGGACCTGACCCGGCACTGGGCCGGCTACCTTGCCGTGCTGATTTTCTTCCTCGCCTATTTCCTCGCCATGGCCGAGGAGGTGACGGAACTTCGGAAGTCCAAGCCGATGGTGTTCGCCGCCAGCGCGATCTGGGGCCTGGTCGCGGCGGTTTACGTGGGCAGCGGCATGCCGGAGCAGGCCGGCGAGGCGTTCCGCGCTTCGCTGCTGACCTACGCGGAACTCTTGCTGTTCATCCTGGTGTCGATGACCTACCTCAACGCCATGGAAGACCTCGACGTGTTCGAGGCCCTGCGCTGCTGGCTGCTGGGCAAGGGATACAGTTACCGGCAACTGTTCTGGCTGACCGGCATCCTCGCCTTCATGATTTCCTCGGTATGCAACAACCTGACCACGGCCCTCCTGATGGGCGCGGTCGTCATGGCGCTGGGCAAGGACTGTCCGCGCTTCGTCACGCTTTCCTGCATCAACATCGTCGTTGCGGCCAACGCCGGCGGATCGTTCAGCCCCTTCGGCGACATCACCACCCTGCTGATCTGGCAGAAGGGCAAGGTGCCCTTCGTGGATTTCTTCCATCTCCTGATTCCGTCAATCGTCAATTTTGCCTTGCCCGCGGCCTGCATGTTCCCGTTCCTCCCCCGCCAGCGGCCGGCCGCGGTAGATAAAAGGATTCCGATCAAGACCGGCGGGCGCCCCATCATCGTGCTGTTCCTGCTGACCATCGTCACCGCGGTGGGCTTCGAAAACCTCCTGCATCTCCCACCCGCCGCCGGCATGATGGCGGGGCTGACCTACCTGAAGTTCTACAGCTTCTACCTGCAGAAGAAGACCGCGCCCCAAACCCCGGACCCGGACGAACTCGTCGCTCAGGGCGAACCGATCGGGGAGGCGGACGAATTCGACATCTTCAAGAAAGTATCCCGGCTGGAATGGGACACCTTGCTGTTCTTCTACGGTGTGATGTTGAGCATGGGCGGGCTGAGCTTCATCGGCTATCTGGAAGACATCTCCGAATTCCTCTACGCCGATCCGGACCGGACCACCTTTGCCAACATCCTCGTCGGCATCGCCTCGGCATTCATCGACAACGGCACCATCATGCTGGCGGTACTCTCCATGGACCCGCACATCTCGCAGGGCCAATGGCTGCTGGTGACCCTCACAGCCGGCGTGGGAGGCAGCCTCCTCGCCATCGGCTCGGCCGCCGGGGTCGGCTTGCTTGGCCAAACCAAGGGTTACTACTCCTTCGGCGCCCACCTGAAATGGGGACCGGTGATCCTGCTGGGCTATTTCGCCAGCATCGGCGCACACTTCTTGATCAACCGGTCGTACTTCTAGGACGGTGAGCCTCGATTATTTCACCCTCGACCTGCTGCGCCAGAATCAGGCGAGACGGATGACATAACGCCACACCGCAAACGAAATTCGGCGCCGGCCTGCGGCAAAGGGGCAACGGACGTTTTGAAATCTCCCGCTGCCGATAGTCCGAAAAGAAATGGGAGAGCAGCGATGCTAGGCTCTGAAACCACTCTCAGAATCTGGGTTTCGTGCCGGGGAGATACCATCACAGGACGCTCCCAGGATGGCGATCACCAACTCAGCCTTTGGTCCGCACCCTTGAATTCCGCCGGTTCCTGCTTCAGCCAGCGGTCCTTTCGGCGCCCCCAACACCGCTTGACGGCGGCTCATGCCGAGCGCACCATTTGGTTCGAAACAGGCAGCTAACCCTATCGAGTCTCTTGGCTTCGTGACGAAGCTTTACAACATCGCGGGGTTTGTTGCTCTACCGGCCTATGTCCCCTTATACAGGCCAACGAGGCATGCCATGAAAGCTTTTCGGCCAGCATTCCCCTTTTATGCGCTGATAGCTTGCACGGCGCTAATCACTGCTTGCACCAGTCCGGGCTACAACAACAATCCCTCCCAGCAGATTACAAACGCCAGGGTCGGCTGCCTCGGCGCCACGGATTTTTTCTCGGTTTATTTCAGCTTGCACGTCCAACCGTCCGATCAATCAGGGGATGCAAGAATAACAAGGGAGCTGTTTCAGTCTTACTGCAATGACATACCAGCACCAGGCAAGATATTTTTTACAGCCGACCTGGTTGGTAACGAACTCAGAAAATCCCCCATTGCCATCATAGTCACCGAGCAGCAGTCCGCAGACGGCGGTGAAGACGCAGGGAGCCTAAAGGAGCGACGCACGGTGGTGACAGTGCCACCCACCCTTTATTCCAAAGGCGTCATCGAATCGAATTTTGAGCTTGACAAGAACGGGTATTACTCCATTGACTTGATTAGAGGTGGCGCAGACTCAACCTCGGAAGAAGACAAACTGAAAATACCGCTTAACGTAGGCGTCGACTCTGGCGCAAGACTTTCGATCAAACGAATCACGGCCATACTCGGCATCCCATTGAGCCTGGCACTCACTGGCTTCGTGACCTTCCGATATTTAAGAAGGCGCATGGTTATTTAGTCGACCCAGATAGGGTATTGAAGAGCCTGTCGCGGGCAATGTCGCGCTCCTCAGCCGGCTCCGACTCGCCTTGGTCAAGCCAATTGGAGTCCGCCACGGGCTGTGCCGTGTGGAAAGCTTGCCAGAACTCCCGCTCCAGCTCGAACTCCCGCCCCTGGTAGATCGGCGAAAAATGAAACGGCGTGGGGAATTTGACGCCGGCCCTACGTGCGATGGTTCCGGCCTGGCGGGCAGTGAGGTGGTACTTCCGGGCCGCGCGCTCCTTGAGTTCGTCGCCGAACACCGCCTCGATGAAGAACTGGTCGGCACCCGATGCCAGTGCCACTATGCGCCCTGCGTTCTCCTCGTGATAGACGGCGTCGGTGACATAGGCCGCTTTCTGCCCCGCCGAGACATGCACGATGGATCGGGCCAGTTCCCCCAGCCGATAGTCCGCCTCCCCTAAACAACCTCCGTCACGCCTCATCGCCCGGATCGGCGTGTCTTCATGCTGCCCCGTCAGCAAGGCGTGCTTGAGGTCGTGCACCCAGGCGCCCGGCTCCAGGCCGAGTTCCGCCAGGCGGTTTTTCCACACGTTGAGGTGGCGTTTTTCCCGCAAGGCGAACGCGAGGCACGGCGTTGCATGGTCCAGGACCGCAAATTCGACCGCCAGATTGAGCTCGTCCAGCAGCCGGCGATTTTCTATCGGAAGTTCGGTTTCCGCTTCCCGGCGAAAGGCGGTGCGGCAGCGAAACGATGCCCTGCGCCCGAGGGTTTCGGTCAGCACCTCGGTCACCTCGAAGGAGACATCGGTGACGTAGTTTCCCACCAGATTCCAGGTATAAGCCGAGAGTTTGTGCTCGACCTGGGCCAGGAAACCCACCGGCCCGAACATGCGGATGCGGCGATCGCGCCCCAGGCACAGCCGTAGCAGCCGGTCGAATCCGACGAAGTGATCCATGTGGGCATGGGATACGAACACATCGCTCAGGCGCAGAATCTTGCGGACCGGCAACGCGCATATATCGCCGAGATCGAACAGCACCGCGCGCTTCTCGAACAGGAAATCCACGTAGACCGCCGGGTCCCCACGGGGGCCGTTCACCAGGGCGGGATGGAAGACCGGTTTCACGGCGGTGTTTCTCGAGTTCGGTTCCTCTCAGCGCAGGAGCAAGAGCGCGATCGAGCCCAAGGTGGAAAGCCGCAGGCTATTCGTCTTCCGAATAGGCGGTTCCGCCTCCCTTCGCCCGCTCCTCTTCCTCGGTTTTTTCGGGCATTTCCGCCGCCGGCTCGGCCTCCAGCGGTATCATCTCGGGCCCTTCTTCCTCGAACAGGACTTCTTCTTCCCCGGCTTCTTCCGACATCTCTTCCAGCGGCCGCTCTTCCTGTTTGACCACTTCTTCCAGCGGTTCCGACCAGTCCTCGGGGAGCGTGTCGGTAATCTCGGTGCCGCCGAGATCGTCCAGCTCGGCGACGTCCATCGGACCGCTCCAGTTTTCGGGTTCTTCGATGAGTTCGATCGGAAGCAGGTACCAAGTGTCGAGGTCGATCTCTTCCAGGTCGCCGTCGAAATGCTGGATTTCGACGGTGCGGGCGTCGTCGTCGATGGCGACGACAGTAAACGACTGCCCCTTGTCCAGATGCCGGTACCAGTTGCCGACGATCGGATCAGCTTCGGAGTTCATTGCGTACCTCCTATGACCATGCGGTGAAACGCGAAAACACTTGGCTGGCACGTACACGTTAGCACCACCCGAAGGCTATGGCGACACTCGCCCCTGAAGTGCCAAATCAATGGCTGACTTCCTGCTCGAATCCCAAGACCTATTCCAGATTGGCGTGGCGCGTCCGCATCTGCTCTTCCGGGATCTTCTTGGTATGGATGATGTGGGCGATCGTGGCTTCGAGCAGCACCAGGGTGGAAAGCTCGAAGGTGGTGCCCATCGGCATGCCGACGACCTTGCCGTACTGCTCGGGGGTGCCGATCCGGAACACCATGTCCGCCATGTCGCCGATCGTGGACTTGTCGCGGGTGGAAATCAGCGCGATGTTGGCCCCCTGTTCCTTGGCTTTCTTGGTGTAGGCGATCATGGTCTCGGTTTCGCCCGAACCGGAGATCACGATCAGGAGATCGCCTTTCTGGATGCTGGGAGTGACGATTTCACCGACGAGGTAGGCCTGATAGCCCCCGTGCATCAGGCGCATGGCGAAGAACCGGCCGACCAGCCCCGAACGACCGGCGCCGGCGACGAAGATGCGGCGCGAACGTTCGAGCAAGCCGGTCAGGCGAGCCTCGTAGGTCTTGTCGGTCGCGCCGAGCACGCCGCTGATCTTCGACATGATGAATTTGTGGTGGGCGCCGTCCAGCAACTCGCGGATCGTGCGCGCGGCCGTGGCCGGACAAGGCGCGCCGTAAATCGCCGCGCCGACCACGACGATGTCCGCACCCGCCTTGGCGACCCGCGAGGCGGTGTTCTGGTTGATGCCGCCGGCGACGGAGATCCTCACCGGCAGCTTCAGGCGGGCGATGCTCTCGAGATCGGCGAATGGCGTCTGGCCTTGGGCCTGGGCGTCGAGGCCGGTATGCACGCCGATGATCTGCGCGCCGAGCCTGGCAGCCTCGCGCGCGCAAGCGGCCTTGTCCGGCACGTTGATGAGATCGACCTGGACTTCCGCGTTGTGCGCCTGAGCCGCCTTGACCACGCCGGCGATGGTCGCAGGTCCCGACACCCCGAGCACGGTGCAGATGTCTGCGCCCGCGGCATAGAACGGCGCAGCCTCGTATTCGCCGGCGTCCATGGTCTTGAGATCGACCAGGATGAGCCGGTCCGGATGACGACGCTCGAGCTCGCGGACGATTTCGATCCCGTTGTGCTTGATGCAGGGCGTGCCGATCTCGAAGATGTCGACGTAAGGCGCCGTGAGGCGCGCAAGTTCGAGGGTCTGGTTGCGATCCAGCGAATCCAGGGCCAACTGAATGAGTGGTCTTGTCATGAGCGATCCTCCAATAGGCTTTTCGTTGTGAACTGCGGCGATGCCCGGAACGCCGGGATCGAGCCGTCCGCTTGAGGACGGCAAGTGTGCCAAGCGGCCAAAGCCCGGTCCAGAACCGCCGGGTCTCCCCTCAGGGCACGGAGCCCATTCCCGCTTCGACGCTGGAGCGGAAACCGGCACGAATGTCCCGCGCCTTGGGACCTGCGCACAGCTCGCGGCCCAGGCTGGACTGGCGGCAACGGATGTCCAGGAAAACCGTTTCTTCTCCGTGCCCAGCAATGCGGGCCAGAGTCAAGGCCATGTCCTGGTCCGACAGCGGAGTCGAAGTGTACACCAGGCGTTCGGTGTCCATCGCCAGGGGCGTATCGGCCTTACGGAGGACATAGCTGCGCGCCAGAGCCCAGGCCTTGAGGCAGATCGCCTCGCTGGAGCACGCCACCGCGCTGAGTCCCCCGCTATCGTCGTCGGCCGCGAATACTTCGCCGAGGGCGCCATGGCTCGAGCGCACCTGCTCCGCCTTGAGCGCACGGAAACGCTCCATGTCCCGGCTGAATCTATCCTCGATGATCCGTTTCTTGTCCTCGAGGACGCGGATTTTATCTTCGTAATCCGCGATCCGGCGGCGCTCGTCCTCGATGGCCTTCAGGACCTGCGCGGCGACGGCCTGACCCTGGCGTTCCATCTCGGCAGCGCGCTTTTCCTGGGTCCGCAGAATGTCCGCATGCCGCGCCCGATATTTTTTCAGGATAAGGACGGATGCGTCGCTCTGGACGATCTGGTCGTTCAAAGCCAGCCGCATGTCCTCTTCGCTGGCGTAGGTTCGCAGCAACGCCATGTCGCGGTTGCGCTGCTCCTCGATGAGACCCGCCGTTTCCGCTCTGAGGCGCCTCAGCATCTGTTCCCGCTGCAGCATTTCCGGACTCTTGGCGCCCTCGATGACCTCGATCTGGCGTCCCTGCGCATCGAGTCGGAAATGTTTCTGCCGGGTTTGTTCCGGCGGAACGCTGTCCGAATAATGCACATTCCCCTGTTCATCCACCCATTTGTAGGTTGCCGCCATGGCGGCCCCAGGCAGGGCGAGTGCGCCCCACAGCGCCAAGCCCAGCGCCCGCGCGGGAAGCGCGTTCCCGGTGCGGGCGATGGGGTGCGCGCCGCGGACCATGGGTTCAAGCGGTGCCGTATCGGTTGCGGTAGACCTCCAGCGCCCCCAGCTCCTCGGCCCGGCCAGAGCTGCGCAAGTACTCGATGAGGTGGCGGAAACCGACGATGGCATGGACCGGAATCCCAAGGCTGTCCCGCACTTCCTGCACGGCGGACTTGCCCGACTGGCCGATCTCCTCGCGGTCCAGAGCGATCAAGACGCCGCACGGCGTGGCGCCGGCGCCGCGAATGATCTCGATCGACTCGCGCACCGAAGTGCCGGCGGTGATGACGTCGTCGACGATCAGCACGTCGCCGTGCAGCGGTGCGCCGACGAGGGTGCCGCCTTCGCCATGGTCTTTCGCCTCCTTGCGGTTGAAGGCGTAGGGGATTTCTTCTCCGCTGGCCCTGGCCAGGGCGATGGCGGTGGCGGCGACCAGGGGGATGCCTTTGTAGGCCGGGCCATACAGCACGTCGGCGCGGATGCCGCCCGAGGTCAGGGTCTGGGCGTAGAACTCGCCCAGCCTGCCCAGCCGGGCGCCCGTGTCGAACAGTCCGGCGTTGAAGAAATACGGACTCTGCCGGCCGGATTTGAGGGTGAAATCGCCGAAGCGAAGCACCTCACAGCCGAGGACGAAATCGATGAACTCTTTCTGATAGGTTTGCATGAAACGGACACGGAAAATCAGATATCAGGGCACGGCCACCCGCCGCAGCAGGTCCTTGACGACATGGTCGGTGGCGATGCCTTCGGCTTCCGCCTCGTAGCTCAGAATCAGGCGGTGGCGCAGGATGCACGGCGCCAGGGCCTGGATGTCGTCGGGAGTCACGTAGTCGCGGCCGTCGAGCCAGGCGCGGGCGCGGGCGCAGCGGTCCAGGGCCAGCGTCGCGCGCGGGCTGGCACCATAGAGTATCCAGCGCGCCAGGGAATCGCCGTAGCGGGCCGGCTCGCGCGTGGCCAGGATGAGCTGCAACAGGTAATCCTCCAGGGCCTCGGCCATGTAGACGCCGAGCACTTCCTCCCGCGCAGCGAACAGTGTCTGCTGGCTCACCGGCGCCATCGCGTCGGCGGTCTTGCGCTGCGGCTGGCGAGCCTCGCCGCGCACCAGGTGGAGGATGGTCTTTTCCTGGTCCGCGCTGGGATAGCCGATGCGCACGTACATCAGGAAACGGTCGAGCTGCGCCTCCGGCAAGGGATAGGTGCCTTCCTGCTCGATCGGGTTCTGGGTCGCCATCACCAGGAACAGTCCGGGCAGCGGATAGGTCTTGTTGCCCACCGTGATCTGCCGTTCCGCCATGGCTTCGAGCAGGGCCGACTGAACCTTGGCCGGGGAACGGTTGATCTCGTCGGCCAGCACCAGATTGTGGAACAGCGGACCCGGCTGGAAGTGGAACGAACCCTCCTGGGGGCGGTAGATTTCGGTGCCTGTCAGGTCCGCCGGCAGCAGGTCGGGTGTGAACTGGATGCGCTGGAAATCGGCTTCCACGCCGCGGCTCAAGACGTGGATGGCCCGCGTCTTCGCCAGGCCCGGCGCGCCTTCGACCAGCATGTGGCCGTCCGCCAGCAGGGCGATGAGCATGGCGTCGACCAGATCGCTTTGGCCGATGATCTGGGCGTTGAGATAGGTCCGGAGCCGCTGAAGGTCCCTCTGCGCATTGGAAACCGGCGCGGCCGAGGATTGGGGAGTAGCATTCATGCGTTTGGGATTTGCTGGCTGGTCGATCGGGATGGACATTATAAAACGGGTCCGCGGCCTCGCATTCACCCCAGCCGGTTACACGCAGCCTTAACCTTGGCTCTCTAGAATCCGAATGTTTAAGCCACCAGGCGAATGCCCCGTATGTCTTTCGAATCGCTGATAACCGAGTACGGCTTCCCGGCCCTCATCGCCGGGCTGCTCCTGGAGGGCGAAACCGTCCTGTTGATCGCGGGATTTTTGGTGGGACGCGGCTATTTTTCCTTCCACCATATTGTGCTGCTGGCCTTCGTCGTGACGCTCGCGGCGGATCAGGGCTACTTCTGGCTGGGTTACAAGCACGGAGATGCGCTGTTGCGTCGTTTCCCGTCCCTGGCGCCGGCGGTGGAACGGGCATCGACGCTGCTCCATCGCTACCATTCCTACTTCATCTTCGGCTTCCGCTTCTTCT
This sequence comes from Methylococcus geothermalis, assembly GCF_012769535.1. Lineage (NCBI taxonomy): Bacteria > Pseudomonadati > Pseudomonadota > Gammaproteobacteria > Methylococcales > Methylococcaceae > Methylococcus > Methylococcus geothermalis. Next base: position 860,242 of record NZ_CP046565.1, on the reverse strand, counting down.
ACGGCCTGCGGGTGGTGACGCCCATCCTGATCGGCATGAGCCGGTTCTCGCCGGCCCGCTACGCCACGGTCAACGTGATCGCCGTGGGGGTCTGGGCGGTGGTAACGACGGGGCTGGGACTGGTGTTCGGCAAAGCCATCGCCGGCATGATCGACGATCTGCGCCAGTACGAATCCCTGCTGGTCGGCGGGCTGTTCATCATCGGTTCGGGCCTGGCTCTCTACCGATGGCGGCATATCGGCGACCGCAACGATGTAGACCACCCCCCCGACAGCTGATGCGTCCGGCCCGGGAACACAACGCGTCGGGCGGACCACGAGCCGGGTTTGGAGCGACGGGGCCGCATGGATTATGCTAACGACCCTCTCGCCCGGCGCCGGCATGGCGGGTCTTGTAGTATAACGCACGCTTATTGTCGTGATCATGACAATTTAGTTCCGTTTATGGATATCAGCGCTTATAGTGCCTCGCGAAAAGGGATCGACCCGATGCCGGCTAGGGAACGGCGGTTCATTACCATAGCGCTGTTGCTCAACGAGTAGGAGAAAACCATGGCTGTCAAAACGTACAACGCGGGCGTCAAGGAGTACCGCGAAACCTACTGGGACCCGAACTACACCCCCGCCGACACCGATCTGCTGGCGGTCTTCAAGATCACCCCGCAGCCGGGTGTGCCGCGCGAAGAAGCCGCCGCCGCCGTCGCCGCGGAATCCTCGACCGGCACCTGGACCACCGTCTGGACCGACCTCTTGACCGACCTCGACCATTACAAGGGCCGCGCCTACCGGATCGAGGACGTACCCGGCCAGGACGAACAGTTCTATGCCTTCATCGCCTATCCGATCGATCTGTTCGAGGAAGGCTCCGTCGTCAACGTGTTCACCTCGCTGGTGGGCAATGTGTTCGGCTTCAAGGCCGTGCGCGGCCTGCGCCTGGAAGACATCCGCTTCCCCATCGCCTACGTGATGACCTGCGGCGGCCCGCCCCACGGCATCCAGGTCGAACGCGACATCATGAACAAGTACGGCCGTCCCCTGCTCGGCTGCACCATCAAGCCCAAGCTGGGCCTGTCGGCCAAGAACTACGGCCGCGCCGTGTACGAATGCCTGCGCGGCGGCCTCGATTTCACCAAGGACGACGAGAACGTCAACAGCCAGCCGTTCATGCGCTGGCGCCAGCGCTTCGACTTCGTCATGGAAGCCATCGAGAAAGCCGAGGCCGAAACCGGCGAGCGCAAGGGCCATTATCTGAACGTGACCGCGCCGACCCCGGAAGAAATGTACAAGCGCGCGGAATACGCCAAGGAAATCGGCGCGCCCATCATCATGCACGACTTCATCACCGGCGGCTTCTGCGCCAATACCGGGCTGGCCAACTGGTGCCGCAACAACGGCATGCTGTTGCACATCCACCGCGCCATGCACGCGGTCATGGACCGCAACCCCAACCACGGCATCCATTTCCGCGTCTTCACCAAGCTGCTGCGGCTGTCCGGCGGCGATCATCTGCACACCGGCACCGTCGTCGGCAAGCTGGAAGGCGACCGCCAGGCCACCCTGGGCTGGATCGACCTGCTGCGCGAGCGCACCATCAAGGAAGATCGCTCCAGAGGCATCTTCTTCGACCAGGAATGGGGCTCCATGCCCGGCGTGTTCGCGGTCGCCTCCGGCGGCATCCACGTCTGGCACATGCCGGCGCTGCTTTCGATCTTCGGCGACGACGCGGTATTCCAATTCGGCGGCGGCACCCTGGGCCATCCCTGGGGCAATGCGGCCGGCGCCGCGGCCAACCGCGTGGCGCTGGAGGCCTGTGTCGAGGCGCGCAACGAAGGCCGCCAGCTCGAGAAGGAAGGCAAGGAAATCCTGACCGAAGCCGCCAAGAGCAGCCCGGAACTCAAGGCCGCGATGGAGACCTGGAAGGAAATCAAGTTCGAGTTCGACACGGTCGACAAGCTCGACGTGGCCCACCGGTAAGCTAACGAGGATTCGGGAAAGACCATGAGCGAAATGCAAGACTACAAATCCAGCCTGTCCGATAGCGGCTCGCGCAAGTTCGAGACCTTCTCTTACCTGCCGCCGATGGACGCGGCGAAGATCCGCCGGCAGGTGGAGTACATCGTCAGCCGCGGCTGGAACCCGGCCGTGGAGCACACCGAACCGGAGAACGCGTTCGATCACTACTGGTACATGTGGAAGCTGCCGATGTTCGGCGAGACCGATGTCGACGCCATCCTGGCCGAAGCCGAGGCCTGCCACAAGGCGCACCCACACAACCACGTCCGCCTGGTCGGCTACGACAACCTCAAGCAGAGCCAGGGCGCGGCCATGGTGATCTATCGGGGGTCGGCGGTCTGATTCCCGTGGGTTCGAGAGCGATGCCAGAAGGCCCTTGCCCGCCCTGCGGAGAGGGCCCTTATTTACAAGACACCTAACCGGCATTTTCGATGTCCAACGCGGACCAGTACCTGATCCAGGAACAACCCTATTACCGCCCCACCGCCGACGAGGTGGCACTGTTCGAAGCCGCTTATGCCGCGCGCATGCCGGTGATGCTCAAGGGCCCGACCGGCTGCGGCAAGACCCGGTTCGTGGAATACATGGCCTGGAAGCTGAAGCGCCCGCTGATCACGGTGGCCTGCAACGAGGACATGACGGCCTCGGACCTGGTCGGCCGCTTCCTGCTCGATGCCAGCGGCACCCGCTGGCAGGACGGTCCGCTGACGCTCGCCGCCCGCATCGGCGCCATCTGCTATCTCGACGAAGTCGTGGAGGCCCGCCAGGACACCACCGTGGTCATCCACCCGCTGACCGACCACCGCCGCACCCTGCCGCTGGACAAGAAGGGTGAGCTGGTGCATGCCCACCCGGATTTCCAGTTGGTGATTTCCTACAATCCCGGCTACCAGAACCTGCTGAAGGACCTCAAGCAGTCGACCAAGCAGCGCTTCGGCGCGCTGGATTTCAGCTATCCCGAAACGGCTGTCGAGGTCGATGTGGTGTCGCACGAGACCGGCATCGATCCCAAGATCGCCGAGAAGCTGGTGCAGATCGCCCATCGTGCCCGGAACCTCAAGGGCCACGGCTTGGACGAAGGCATCTCGACCCGGTTGCTGGTCTACGCCGGCCATCTCATCGCCAAGGGCATCGCCCCCCGGGCGGCCTGCATGATGACGCTCGTCCGTCCCCTCACCGACGACCCGGATATGCGCGATACCCTCGACGCCGCCGTGGCGACGTTTTTCTGACCCGCCAAAGGCAGGGCGCCTGCCCTGCCCTCCCATTCCGGCAAGAACCCGCACGGCCGCCCATGCGGCGGATTCGCTTGTCTCTCCCTTCTTTAACTACCTTTCTTCGATGACACGGTAACAAGCAACATCGGGTGCAACCACCTGGCCTGGCGCATGTCATCATGAAATATCCGGCTTAGCCTTGTCGTACTTCGTACAGTCGATGAGTACCATCAGCCCCATATACCCCCCATAAAACCAATGACTTGCATGTATACGCCGGCATGGCATCACTCCTGCTTGGACGGATTTATTTGCAAGGGTTTGAGGCAATGGACACACAACTCGACTGGTCGGCCTACGACAGCTACGGCGCGGGCGATGCCTATGCGGCCGTGCCTTCCGAAGGCGGTGCCTACGGCAAGGCGGCGGCGGTGTGCATCGGCAACCGGCAGTGCCAGCGCAGCGAAAAGGGCGTGATGTGCCCGAGTTTCCGGGTGACCCACGATGCGGCGCACTCCACCCACCACCGGGCCCAATCGCTGAAGGCGGCGCTGAATGGCGAATATGGCCCGAAGCCCTTCGTCGGACCGGAGCTGGAAGCGGCCATGGACCTGTGCGTCGGCTGCAAAGGCTGCAAGCGCGAATGCCCCAATGGCGTGGACATGGCCCTGCTGCGCGTCGAAGCGCTGGCGCAGCGATGGAAACAGCGCGGCGGCGCGCCGTTGCGGGAACGCCTGCTGGCGCACATTCCGCACTGGGCGGGAAAACGGGGCCGGCTGAACTGGCTGGTGAGGCTGCGCGAACGGGTGCCGCTGCTGGCCAAGCTGGGCGAACGCTGGCTGGGCATCGCCGCCGCGCGCTCGCTGCCCCTGAGCGCACCGACCGAGTTCCTCGCCGCCGCCTCGACCCAACCCGCCGGCAACGCCGACGGGCCCGAGGTCGTCTTGCTGGTCGACACCTTCTCCAACCATTTCGAGCCGGAAACCGCGCAGGCGGCGCTCGACGTGCTGACCGCCGCCGGCTACCGGGTCCATGTCGCCCGGCCGCCCGCCGCGGAACGCCCGCTGTGCTGTGGACGCACCTTCCTTTCCCACGGCTTGGTCGAGCAGGCGCGGGCAGAGGCCAAACGCATGGTGGAAACCTTACTGCCTTATGCAGAGCAAGGGCTGCCCGTCATCGGCCTGGAGCCGTCCTGCCTCTTGATGCTGCGTGACGAATACTACTCGCTGGGACTGGGCGATGCCGTGGGCACGATCGCCAAATCGGCGCTGCTGCTGGAGGAATTCCTGGCCCGCGAACACGACGCCAAGCGGCTCGAGCTTCCGCTGCGTCCCCTGCCCCAGACGCAGGCCCTGGTCCACGGACACTGCCACCAGAAAGCCTTCGGCGCGATGAAGTCGATGCGCAAGGTGCTGGGACTGGTGCCGCAGCTGAAGGTGGAATTCATCGAATCGAGCTGCTGCGGGATGGCCGGCGCCTTCGGGCTGGAGGCCGAGCATTTCGAAGTGTCCATGCAGATGGCCGAACTCGCTCTGCTGCCGCGGATACGCGAAGCGGACGAGGACACCTTGCTGATCGCCAATGGCACCAGTTGCCGTCACCAGATCCGCGACGGCGCGGGGCGGGAGGGCGTGCACTTGGCCAGGGTATTGAAGGCGGCGCTGGCGAGCGGAAGCATGGAACCCGGTGAAACGAACGCTTAGCGTTCACGGCCAAACGCCCGTTTTCGATCGTTGACCCCATCCTTCCCCTTGCCACACCCCATGCCGTGAAATCGTGCACGCTCGGGCCGTCTTCCGCGAATGGCACGATTGAACGGCATCGCCTTCCTCCGCATCAGGCCCTCCGTCTTCCAGAGACCGGCCGATCGCACCACGAATAACCACGTTATCGCACTATTATGGTGCGTCGCACTTTTTATGTGCATCACGTGTTGACGTGCCTCCCTCCATGTTCTAACGTAAGCACGCTCGTATTGAATCGACACTGACAAAAATAATTGGCGGTTCGAGCTGCCCGGATCGATGTCCCCGCAATCCGGCATGCCGATACCGCGTGGACTCCCGGCCCTCGCCACAGCGAAAAGCCGCCGGAGGCCCTTGCACCAGACCCGAGGATTGACGCCATGACAGGAAGCATCGTTCCGGCTTCGCCCGCGAAGCCGCGAGTTCTTTTGGAACTCATGCTGGCCCCGTTGCGGTTCACTAATGCCCTGGCCCTGGCGATACACGGCCTGGGCCATGCGCTCGCCTTGTTCGCGCTTACCCGCAATCCGTCCGCTTTCTCCGCCGCGACGATTCTGGAGGGAATCCCGTTCGGAGAACTCGGCAGGAGTCTTCTGCCGTTCGGACCGATACCCCAGATGTCCGCTCATCCGCCCCGCATTCCGGCGTCCCTGTACGAGGGGTGGCGGTGCAGAATGGTGGCGGCGGCCGGCATCCTGGCCAACCTGTCGGCGCTGGCCGCTGCCTCCTGGTGTCTGGAAGCCCATGGCGGAGATTTGGCGGTGCTCGCCTGGAGCTGCTTCTGCGCCAGTTCGATCCTTGCGATGCTTTCAGTACCGGACCTCCTGGCCCTGGTCCATGGCGCCGCGCCCTACTGGGCCTGCGGCCCGGCATTCGCCGTGCGCTACGGCCTGGACGGGGAAGAAAGTTCGCCCCTGCTGGTCTCGGACCGTTTGCGGGAGATGGCGAAAATCCTGGCGCGGGAGGCTTCGACCCGGGGCGGTCAGTCGGCGGGATTTTCGGTGCTGGTGGACAAAGGCGGCGCCCAGTCGGTGATCTTCGACAAGGTCGTCAAAGGCAAGCGGGAAGACATCGTGGGCGTGCTTTCCGAACGGCTGGACGGCCTGCTCGGCAAGGCCAACCGCGAAGGTTACCGGCGTCCCCAAGACTTCGAAGCGATCCTCCTCCACCTGCGTTACGCCACCGGCGGCGCGACCCATTGGCACAACGCCCAGCCGCACTGGTACGAATACTACGACGCGATGATGCACCATCGGGTGGAAGACCAGGCCCTGGTTTCCCAACCCGGGGAAGTCTTCAACATGATCGCCCACAACGGCGACATGGACGGCGTATACCTCGAATTTACGCTGGACGGCAAAAAGTGCCGGCATTTCTTCACCCAGCAGGAAGCCCGCGGGGTATTCCTGAGCATGATGCCCAGGACCAGCTCGAAAGGCGACTCGGATTCCCGCAGCGTCGCCGAATGGGTGGATTTCATCTATACCCAGGGGCTGTCCTACAAGGCGCTGCGCTATGCCTATTTCACCGCCGCACTGGACTACAACCGGGACATCGCCAGCGGCAATTTCAACCTCGAACCGCTCCTGCGCTGGGCCGATGCCATCGATCTCGCCCTGCTGAACATCCGCAAGGAACTGGGCCAGAGCGCCTTGGCGGCGCAGGCGCGGTCCCTCGCCGACCTCTCCGCCGAGGCCAGGCACCGCCTGCGCGAAGCGCTTGCACGGGAGGTCGGGGCAACGCTGGATGCAGATGCCGTCGGACGCTTTGTCGCGGCATTCGAGGAAGCCTTCTGCCATCACGACCTGACCTGGGTGATGCGCACCGCCTCGCGCGATCTGGTCGGCGAATTCGCGCTGATGGTCTGCTCCACCCTGGAACCCCGCATGGGGGTGTTTTCGCTGACCCAGGCCTTCTCCCTCGGCCACAACCGTACGCGAGGGGAAATCTTCGGCAGCGCGGAACCCTTGGGTGTCACCTCGACCCTGCACCAAGGCGAGCTAGACGACGATGCGCTGCAAATCTATCTGGAAGACGGCCAGTACGCCACGATCGAGTATCGCGCGGCAAGCCCTTCCGAATTCATCCGCATCTACGATCGGGCCAAGGTGGACGATGATTTTTCGCGGCCACCCCTCCCCGCACCGAAGGCGCTGCAACCCTTCGGCGAAGGACGGGAAACCCGGAGCCGGTCCAACTGGTTCCAGGTCAACAACAACCCCAAGATCAGCCGTATCCACCTGCTTCCGGCACAGGGTAACGCCGTCGAAAAAGACCTCTGCGAAATTCCCTTCGTCCTGAAACGCATCGTGGAATCCTTCGAACGGGGCGGCGAGAACCACGCCGCGATGGACCGCCTGAGCCAACTGCTGTTCCAGAACCTGCTGGATCCCGGCCGGGACCCACGGATGCACGATCTCGTGCTCTATGGCGTGGATTTCAACCAGGACCTCCTCAACGAATTCGCGATCGCCCTGCATTCGGTACTGCCGGGCCTCAGGATTCGGGCGGAAAACTCCGGCAACGTACTGAAGGAAATGAAGCGCACCGAGCGGGAGGGCATCGGCTGCTACGGTCCCTCGACCGTGTTCTTGGGCGTCAGCAATTCCGCCCAGACCCAGTCGACCCTGGCCGTGGTGCGCAAGGCGCGCGACCTGGTCGGCGCGGAGCGCTGCTTCGTCCTCTCCCAGTCCTTCCTCAACTCCATGACCGAGGCCCTGGGCCAGGGTTATCACCCCGACGATCCGATCCTGCCCAATACCTTCGTGAACCTGAGCCACCTCTCCCCCGATGGCACCAGCGGTCGGCGCCGGGCCGAAGCGGCGACCATCGTGCCGGTGGCGACCCAGGCGGTGCTCACCGAGATCCTGATCAACCTGACCCAAAAAGCCATCGAGGCCTACAGCACGCTGAACCGGGAGGTCCTGACCGGGCAAGGCGGCGACTTCGACCTCCGCAGCGATCTGCAAATGTCCGACATCAAGGCCTTCCGGGAATTCCAGGCCGCGGTGTATGGCGTCGACATCCCCAACCGGGTCGGCTGCAACGCCGCCGGCGAACCCATCGATTCGCCGGATGCGGACGCCCTGGACAGCGAGGCCGCTTCGCGTGCGGAAAACCAGGTGGAATTCGTCCGCTCCTATGCCATCTTCGCGGCCTACATCGTCATCGCCACGGTCTTCGGGGTGCCGGTGTTCGGCCTTCTGTTCTCCCCGCTCGCCTTCCTGGCCGGCGTCGGCCTGCTAGCCCACGTGCTGGATGCGGCGCTGTTCCTTACCGCGCTCTGGCTGATCCATCTGGGCATCCGCCGCTGGCAAGGGCGGCCGGTGTTCGAGAGGATCGGCGCGCGAGCGGAAGTCTATATCGACCGCAAGTACATCGCCCGCATCGTCGAGCGCTACAACGCCACCCTGTTTTCCAACATGCCGGCGTTCCTGACCCCTTTCTTCTACTGGGCCGATACGGTGCGCGATGCCTTGCACCGCTATGGCATCCGGGCACACCGCGGGGTGGTGACCATCCACCGCCTGCCCGACGAACGCATGGGCATCGAGGAAGCCAACAACGCCGCCGAGGAGAACATGGTCTATGCCCAGCTCGGCGGCATCCGCTTCAATGGCGGCCAGCCTCAGTCGCGGGACAAGGTGCGCCAGGGTTCGTGTTATGCCAGCGCGTCACGGCCCTACCAGACCGTGCTGTCCGACAGCCTGGCGGGACTGCGGGCGAAATATGACGGGAAGCTGTCCCCGGAGGTGTTTCGCCTGATCAACCGCCGGCTCATCGACCTCTGCGACGGCCTGATCACGGAGTTCGTGATCGGCTTCCGGCGCAAGGAAATCGTCAACCGCGCATTGTGGGACGTGATCCGCTGGATACCTGGCGCAAGCCTGGTGCACGAGATGCTGCTGCGCAACGGACTGGACTTGACGAACCTGGCCGGCGAAGCCGATACCGCCAACCAGGCGCAGATCCAGTCCACCAAACATCCGGTCTCGCCGGTGGACATCCACACCCGGACCATGGTCCCCAGATCGACTTTCGACGCGCTGCGCACGGAAGAACAGGCACCCGACGATTCGTTCGCCGTCCTGGTGTTTTCAGAACACCATCTCGCCCTCCACCTGAACCGCCATGCCGTGCTGGAACAACCGCAAGGACGGGTGCAGGAGGTGGTGCTGAAACCTGGCCGGGGCGCCGACCGCGGCAAACTGGTCAGTGACTCCGGCGACGCGCCATGCGGCCGTTTCGTCGGGGCGCTCGAGCGCGTGGACGGGGAACCCTGCCTGGTGATCGACAACAGGGGCTCGGACCTGCGGATGGCGGTCCCGCTGAGCAGCCTGAGTTCGGAACAGCAGCATTACCTGGCTCATCATTACCGCATCGGCTCGCCGAGCCTCTTGGAGGCGGCCGCATGACGGGCCGACATGCAGACCGGAGGTGTTTGCCATGCTGATGACCGCTGCTGCGGGATTTCTCGCCGCGATACTGCTCAATGTGTTCCTTTACCGGCTGATGCACAGCCGCGGAAACGCCATCGTCCGGCTGTACCGGACCGCCCTGCTGCTGCTCGCCGGTTTGGGGCTGGTGGCGCAGGCGCTGGGTTGGGAGCTCAATCCTTATCTGGTGATGCTCTGTTTCACCTTCGGTCTGGCGTTTCTTATGCTCGAAACCCTGGTTTCGGGATTCTGGGGCAAGATCGGCTACGGGAGCCTGACCGTCGCCCATCTGTTCCTGGGCGGGTATCTGTACACCATGACCCAGGTGCCCTACGGTGACCGCCCCTTCTCCGCCCTCTCGGCCAATCAGCCCAAACCGCTCTCTGACAGCGATCTGCGGGAGGAATGGATCGCCGGCCTGCCCATCCTCACCCCTGGAACGTCTCCCGCAGCAGCTGCGTCCACCCTTGCCGGAACGCGCGCCGCGGCGGCCGTAAAACCCGCAGGCCACATCAAGCCGGGCCTGAGCTGGAACGATGTCGAACCGCTGATGGCGCACGATTCCCATGTCCGCGACGTACTGATCGCGCTGCGGGAGAAGCAGGAGCGCGACCTCTCCGAAGTCCTCGCCAGCCTGAACCAGATCGCGGTGAGCAGCACCGGCATGCGCCGCCACGCCATCGTCCGCGACAATGTAGAAAACCTGTTGCGCGACGGGGCGATTTCGGAGGCGCGCTACCATACGATCCTGGAAACCTGGCGGCTGACCGACCGGGACGAAGAAGCCTTCCTCTCGAAACAGGCCGAAGAGCTGTTTCATGTGATGCTTCGATTGCTGGAGGATGGCGACGTCGACGAGACCCACAAGGTCGAACTGATCGACTTCATGGTGGACCGTTTCTCCAGCGACGTCAGACTGGTCAAGCCCTTGATCAATCTCTACGAGGCGCTGGACAGCGAATATCCCCGGCAAAAACGCCTGAACCATGAATTCCTCGGCCTCTATCTGCAAAAGAGGAACGCCATTCTCAGGGGATTCGAGCGCATCGGGCGGCCCGGCTTGCAGCCTCTGCTCGACTACCGCAAGAAGACCGTTTCCGAGATCCATTACTCTCAGGCGAGGCTCGACCGGTTTCTGGAAGATACGTTCCAGCAGCGCGTGCGCCCCCTCTATGGCACGGTCGAACCCATCGCGGTCAAGGACTTCCTGAACCGGGAGAAATATCCCCCGTTGGGGAAGCTGTCGGGAGCTGCCTACGAACAGGATTACCTGCGGCACAGCCTCATCCGCATCGGTCTCGAAAACCGGGTTCCCGCGGCCGGGCAGCCGGTCATGGGCCTCGCCATGGGGGACTACGGAAAAATCGTCCAGGCTTTCGAAGAAGGCTTACCCGATGCCGTCGATGCGATGGTGATCGACGAGAATCCCGCCGTGCGCGGCAATCTGGCCTGGTATCTCGCCGAGCGCAAGGACCCTTACACCCTGCCGCTGATCTTCGAACTCATGCAGGACTCCCATCCGGAGGTCAGGCGGCTGGCGGCAATCGCCGTGGGCAATTTCAGAATACTCGACATGCAGAGCGCCAATGACCGCAAGTTCACCGAGATCGTCCGGATGCTGGTGAATTACCGGACCAACGCGGATACCTTCGCCCGGGTTTTCGCCATTTACGCACTGGCGACGGTCGGCGACCGGCAGAAGGCCCTTTACGTCCTCGACCTGATTTTCAATGACGGCGCCGCGCTGCACTCCGTCATGGGGCAGGCCGCGCCGGCGTGGAAGAGCGAGGACGAGAAAGCAGCAGTGCAAAGCCTCGTCGACATACTGGTCGAAACCCCCGAGGAGCCCTATGTCAAAACCCAGGCGCTGAAAGTCCTGCTCGCCATGGAATCGCAGGAATCCATCGGCATCCTGCTGCATTACCTGAACCATATCTACGAATCCACTCACAGCCGCCCGGGCCTGCTGCGTTACGTGGTACCGCACATGAGCCTGCCGCAGGAAGCGGAAAATGTGGAGGACGTGATCGACTATCTGGCCGCGCGCTACCGCGCCAATCCCGAACGCCTGCAACAGCCTTTGAAGGCCTTGCGCGCCTACCTCGGATCGGCCTACGGCAACCATCGCAGCGGGGAATTCTTCCAATTCCTCAAGTTTCTCGAGGAATACGACAGCCGGGAATACGAGGAATACCTGAAACAAACCCGGGAACACGTCCTGCTCATGCGCATGCTGGAGTATGTCAAATCCACTTACGGCTTCTGGCTGGTTTTCTGGCCTGTCTCCCTGCTGATCCTGATGGTGACGCAATACGGCTTCGGACTGTCTCCCCGCTTCGCCCGCGCCGACGGCGGCGCGGCTTCGGCCAAACCCAACCGCCGCGCCAATCCAGCGGCAGACATCCGCAACCGGCGCCAGGCGCCCGCCGCGGCCGTGGTCCCCATCAAGATCACCTCCGGCAAATCCTGAGAGGTCTCGACCCGGAACCGGCTCGGGAGATCACACCATGTGCAAGACCTTGTTCGATTCGGCTCGCGCCCTTTTGCTGCGCCTGGCCCTTGCTGCCGGCGCGGGGCTCCTGCTTGGCGGCTGCAACAAAATCGGCCCGGATTTCCACCGGCCGGAAATCAAACTCACCGACACTTGGCTGGATGTGCCGAAGAAAACCGCCAAAGCCGCTGACTTCCGCAACTGGTGGAAACTGTTCAACGATCCGGTACTGGATCGCCTCATCGAAAAGGCCTACCAGCAAAATCTGGATGTCCAGAAAGCGGCGATCCGCATCTATCAGGCGCGCGCCCAGCTCGGCATCGCCAAAGGTTATCTGTTCCCGCAAAAACAGAATGTGGGAATGGACACGTTCTATGAGCGCATCAGCGAATTCTCTCCCTATTACCAGGGAAGCGATTTCCACACGTTCACCTATTTCCAGACCGGATTCGACGCCATGTGGGAGCTCGACATCTGGGGCCGGTTCCGCCGGGGCATCGATGCCGCCGGCGCGGAACTGGCCGCTTCGACGCTGGAATACGACGACATGGTGGTGACGCTGACCGCCGAAGTCGCCGCCGCCTACGTGCAGATCCGCACTTTCCACCAACGCCTCGTGCTCGCCAGGGGTAATGCGGACCTACAGGAACGCAGCTTCCGCATCGCCGAATCGCAGTTCCGCAACGGCCTGAGCACCGAACTCGATATGCAGCAGGCCAAGGCACTGCGGCAGGCGACCCTGGCGGAAATCGCCAGCCTCGAAGTGGGGCTGCGCCAGTCGAAGAACGCCCTGAGCGTCCTCCTAGGGATGCAACCCAGCCACCTGGAAAAGGAACTGGGCCCGAACAGCGACATTCCCGCGGCCCGATCGGAGATCGCCATGGGCATCCCCACCGACATCCTGCGCCGCCGCCCCGACGTGCGCGCCCAGGAATACAAGGCCGCCTCCCAATGCGCCCAGATCGGCATCGCCGCAAGCGAACTCCTGCCCCGGCTTTCCCTGGTCGGCACCGTCAGCTTCAATTCCGGCAGCATCGACGGACTCGACGTCGCCAACGCCCTCAGCCCTTCCGGGCTGGCGGGCAAATTCGGACCGACCGTCACCTGGCCGATATTTCAGTACGGACGGCTGACCAACAATGTCCGCGTCCAGGACGCCAAATTCCAGGAACTCCTGACCGACTACCGGAGCACCGTATTGCGCGCCCTGCGCGAGGTGGAAGACGCGATCATCTCCCTCAAGAAGGCCGAGGAACGGGTAGTCAGTCTGGCGGACGGCGTCCGAGCCTCACAGCGCGCAGCCGAACTGGCGGTGAGGCAATACCAGAACGGGCTCGAAGACTACACGCGGGTCCTCAATTCCGAGCTGTTCCTGGTGCAGCAGCAGGACCGGCTGACCGCGAGCCGGGGCGACGTCGCCCGCAGCGTCATTGCCATGTACAAGGCGCTGGGCGGCGGGTGGGAACTTCGGGAAGGCCGGGAACTGCTGCCGCCCGGCGTGAAGAAGGAAATGCGGGAGCGAACCGACTGGAACGACCTGCTCGAGGAACCGGTCGGCAGCGAAATCAACTAAAAGCGAATCGGGACCGGCGAGCGTACGTCGCCGCCGGTCTTGCAAGAGGAGGCCGGATGATGAAACTGGTGACTGCGATCATATCCTCGCACAAGCTGGATGAAGCCCGCGAGGCCCTGCTGGACATCGGCGCAACCGGCCTCACCGTCAGCCGGATTCTCGGCGATGGGTTCGAAAGGCACGGGCCCCGCACCGACGACTGCCTGCTCAAGCTGGAGATCCTCGCCGCCGAGCGCCTGGCGGACACCGTCGTGGCATCGATCATCGGCATCCTGGGCACGGAGGCGGCCGACGATGCCCGGATCTTGGTCTTCGAACCGGAACAAGCCGTCCGCATCCGCACGCTGGAAATCGGCGACGAAGCCATCGGCTGACCTCCCATCCCAATGCGGATGGGCCCTTGCCGAACCGGTTCTTACCATTCAGAAGTAATAGCCCTTGCCGTTGTGCGAGCTCAAATCCAGACCCTCGGTTTCATCGTCGGGGCCGACGCGCAGTCCCAGCCAGCGGTCCAGCCCTTTGAGGATGAAATAGCTGACGGTGCCGCTCCAGAGTCCCGCGGCGGCGATTGCGGCGAGCTGAACGCCGATCTGCTGACCCACCCCTAAATCGCCCGGAAATCCCGAACCGCCCCAGGCCCCGCCGGCGAACAGCGGGGTGAGGAGCACGCCCAGCAGGGCGCCGGCCGCATGTACCGGGAATACGTCCAGGGCATCGTCGATTTCCAGCTTGCGCCGGATCCAGGGAATCGCGAAGAAGCAGGCCAGCCCGCCCGCGCCTCCCACGATGACGGCGCCCTGCGGCCCCACATAACCCGCCGCCGGCGACAGCGCGACCAGCCCGGCAATCATGCCGGTCACCAGGCCGAGCAGGGTTGGACGGCCGAAGCGCACCCACTCGGTGCCCATCCAGGCCATCGCGCCGGCGGCAGCCGCCAGGTGGGTGTTCAACATGGAAAGCCCCGCCGCGCCATTCGTCATCAAGGCACTGCCGGCGCTGAAGCCGTGCCAGCCGATCCACAGCATGCCGGCGCCGGCCGCAGTCAGGGTCAGATTGTGCGGGGGCATGAGCGCATCCGGAAACCCCCGCCGCGGCCCGACCCGCCAGGCTACGGTGAGAGCGGAGACGCCGGCGGTGGCATGCACCACCACGCCGCCGCTGAAGTCCGCGGCGCCGAGGCGTGCCAGCCAGCCGCCGCCCCACAGCCAGTGGCAGACCGGCGCATAGACCAACAGTGTCCAGAGGGTGGTGAACCACAGCACGGCCGAGAACCTCATGCGCTCGGCGAAGCCGCCGACCATGAGTGTCGGCGCGAGCACGGCGAAGCTGAGGTGGTAGATGCAATACGCCGCTTCGGACACCCGCCCGACCGCCGATTCGGCCGTCAGGCCGTGCAGGAACAGCCGGGACGAGCCGCCGATCCACATCGACCATGCCTGGCTGCCCGCCAGGGCGAGGCTGTAACCGGCGCCCATCCAGACCAGGGACACCAGGGCGGCGATGGCAAAACACTGGGCCAGGATGGAGAGGACGTTCTTGGTGCGAACCAGCCCCGCGTAAAGCAAGGCCAGCCCCGGCACGGTCATGAACCATGCGAATCCGGTGGACGTGAGAATCCACGCGGTATCCGCGGAATTAAGCTCATCCGCCCGCAGCGGCAGCGCCATGATCAGGAATCCAATCAAGCTGAAAGCACGGTATTTCGGCCCTTGCCCCATCGCTTCCTCCGTCAGCGTATCCAAGCGCGGCCAGCGCAACCCCGAAGCCGTTCCTGTCCGGTTTTCCCCGGCCGGAAAGACGGCTTGCACAAAACCGGTGCAATGAAACCATGATTACACCGATGTGCCAAGGCTTGAAGACGGTTTGGGCGGAATGGCGGCGGATGCAAAAGGCATCGAACTCCGCATGTGGAGTGACCTTCACTCGTTCATATCGGGAAACAGGATCACCTCGTCCGGAACACCGTTTCCGTTCCGTTGCAGGTTGAGGCCCCCCACCAGCGCATAGCCGGCATCGCCCTCGTAGAGGACCACGGCCTCCGGCGGCATCCCGCGGAGGGCTTCGATCAGTTGCTCGACGGTCATCGCTGTATCCGAAGGCTCACATGTCGTCCGAAATGACTTCCAGCGCGATCAACTGGTCCCGCAGGGCCCTGTGCGCCGCGAAGCCTTCCCGCCCCTGATAGAACGGATCGCCGTAGAGGGCATTCGTCGCCGATTCGTCCGACAGATAGATCCTGCAAGCCTCCAGCCCTTCCGCCAAGGCGGCGACGCAGGCTTCGAACTCGGAGACCGGTTCGGACTCGTAGACGCCCTCTCCCAGCAGCTCGTCGGCCCGGTACAGCTCGGTGTCCCAGCCGTGCTTGTCGGCCAGCTCGAATATCGTGGCGTGGCTGGCCCGGGCTGCAGGCGATTCCGGGGTGAGGCCGGCCGCTTCGAGCAGCTTGCGCGGCGTCGCCACGGCGAAGATCACGCATCCGTCGCGTTCCTTGGCGACACGGACCTTGCGGGAAAAATCCTCCCGGTCGAATGCGAACCAGGCGTTCGCTTTACCGGGGCTTGTAACCTCGACGACATAGATCATGAGTTTTCCCGCATGGGTTCGAGAATGAGCGGATAAGGCTTCAGTGCGTCAGGCGCGCGGCAAGTGCCTCCGCGCCGGCCTCGGCGCGCACGGCGATCTTGATGTCGACGCTGCGGCTCAGCCAGCCCAGGGTCACCGCGCGGAACGCGGCTTCCTCGGCCTCGTCCCAGATCAGGCACAGCAGCGCCTCTTCCCTGTTGAGCAGTTCGTCTTTCTCCATTTTCTCTACCGCGAGCTGGCAGGCCAGCGGGTCAGCCTCGTTGCGCGCGAACACTTCGCGCGCCGCCGCGATGCCGGCGGCGACTTCGTCTTCCGATGCCAGGCTGGCATGCTCGCCTTCGATGCTGATGATGAACGACATGGGTCTCTCCGATGAAATCAAGTGAACTACGGCCTATAAAGGCACACCGAAAAACCATTCCTCGCTGCCGCCCCAGGCGAGATGCAACTGGTAGGCGGAGCGCCAGCGCGCCGCCTCGGCTTCGTCGGCGGGACGGTGGCTCAGCTCCGCGTCCGGCGCATCGCCGGTGAGATAGCTGCGGCCGTTGCGCAGGAAGCGGGCCAGATCCTTGCGGTCGTTGGGCCGGATCACGACCTTGGGGACATCGTTGACCAGGATCGTCGTGACCTGCATGGCAGCCTCCGCTATCCGACCGTGATGACCAGGGGCTCCAGTCCCGCCACCGTGGCTTCGATCACGTCGCCCTGGACCACGGGGCTGGCCGGGCCCGGCGTGCCGGTGTAAATGAGATCGCCGGGGAACAGCTCCATCCGGGTGGAAAGATAATGTACCGTCTCGGGGATTTTCCACAGCATGTCGGCCACGTTGCCGCTCTGCCGCAGCTCGCCATTGACCTTGAGTTCGATCTTGCCGCTGGCGATGTTGCCGGCATAGAACTCCGGCGTGATCGCCGAGCACGGGGAGGAATGGTCGAAGACCTTGGCCTTGTCCCACGGCAGCCCCTGCGCGATGGCGGCATCGAGCGCGTCGCGCCGGGTCATGTCGAGGCCCACGGCATAGCCGAACACATAGTCGTAATCGACCTTGTCCGCCGGAATGTTGCGGCCGCCCTTATGCAGCGCCACCACCATTTCCACCTCGGGAGACAGCGCGCCGGTGCCGGGCGGATACGGCAGCACGGAATTGTTCTGCAGGATGGTACCGGGCGGCTTCAGGAAGAAGCTCGGCTCGGCGGGCTTCACCGCTTCCTGGCCGGATTCCGGATAATTGCGGGCGAGGCAAAAAATGCGGCGCACCGGAAACGGGTTGCTCGACATGGCGTCGAGGGTAATGATGGGGGCGGGTGGGAAAGCGTAGTTCATACTTGATCCTAAAAAACTCGGTTGATTCTCTCGGGATGACATCAAAGCCACGCCAACCGTGGCTTTCCCACCCTTAAGTCCCTCGCCTCAAGAGACAATATCGTCACGAAGTGATGCGTGTTCATTTCCGTGACGACGAAGCGCTCACTCATCTCGAGTTCCTTCCGCCGGTCCCAGGTCCATGCCGCGGAAGATGGAGCAGCGCTTGAACACCTCCAGGCTGGGCGCGACCTGCTTGTGCGAGCAATACTTGGCCACCAGCTTGGCCAGGCCCTTGATGTCGCGCCCGGTGGCGGTGGGGAAGACGTCCGCCAATCGGCCGATCAGCGTCTCGTCCACCGCCAGCGCGAACTGGTCCGTCATCACCCGCCAGATCTTGCAACGGTCGTCGCGGTCGGGCGGATAGAACTTGATCAGGGCGATACAGCGGGAAACGATGGCCTCGTCGATGTCGTCGACCCGGTTGGTGGTCAGGAACAGCAGGCCGTTGAAATACTCCAGCACCCGCAGGAACACGCCGACCACGGCGTTCATGGTGATGTCGTCGTCGCGGCGCTTGATGTAGACGTCGGCCTCGTCGATCAGCATCACGGCGCCCCAGCGCTGGGCGCGGGTCAGCACGTCCTTCAGCGCGGTTTCCATCGCCGCCACGTTGAGGCCGAGCTGGCTGGAATGCACCCGGTAGAGCGGACGCCGGATGATCTCGGAATAGACCTCGGCGGTCAGGGTCTTGCCGACGCCTGGCGGGCCGGCGCAGAGCACCGTGGTGCCGCCGGACTTGCCGGCCACGATGTCGTCCATCAGCACGTCCATCTCGGCGGTGAGGATGTCGATCAGGTCGGTCTGCTCCGCCGGCAGCACCAGCTTGCGCTTGAGTTCCGGCTGGTATTCGTAGAGACGGATGTCGCCGACATGCACCCACAGGTAATGGTGCAGTTCCAGATGGAACATCAGGATGTAGGGATGCACCGGGAGCTGGGTGAACAGCCCCTCCGGCATCGCATCCTGCAATGCCTGGACCTCGTCCTCGGCGTCGTAACGGTTGCTCTTGGCGGCCTTGCGCAGGTACGGCCCGAGGATGTCGCCGGTGGCGTCCAGCGTCAGTGCGCGGTGGGTGAGGATGCCTTCGTCATTCACCAGACGGGCGCTGCCGCCACCGGACGACAGGACCACCACGTCCTTGCGCGACCAGTCGGTGTCACGGTGGGTGGCGGCCGGGTCCTCGGCATAGAAGCCGATGCCTTGCCCTGCGAACTGGGTACCGTAGCGGGCGCGCCAGTCGAAATAGCGGGCTACGGTCCGGTCGTAGGACTCGATCAGCTCGGGCGTCTCCTTGAGAAATCCCTTGGCCGCGAAGATCTCGCCCACGGTCCTGCCGGCGACATCGCTGGCGGTGATGCGCAGGGCGACGGTGGCGAGATTGCCCTTGGCATTGGCCTTCAGCTCGATGATGATCTTGCCGATCTCGTCGTTCGATTCCGGGATGTAATCGAGCCGGGTGATGAGGTAGGGCAAGGGCCGGTTGGTGACGTTCGCCGTGAACACCCAGCCGCGGATGGCGCCGGTCGCCAGATACCGGGCGATGGCGGGCACGGCCTGCTCCAGCTCGTGAGCCTCGAAGCGTATGCCGTCGTCGTTGAGCGCCTTCTGCAGCACGGCGAGCTGCACCGCCCGCTGTTTGAGGTCCGGACCGGCTTCCTCGTAGAGATGGCGCAGGAAGTTGACCTCGGCGTTCTCCAGCTGGACGAAGGCGATCTCCGCCCTGTTCCCGAACCGCAACTGGTCCTGCAACACCGCCAGGCGCGGGAACTCGGTCACCATGGCCTCGACGTAAGGTTTTTCGATCTGAAGCTTCACGGCATTCCCATCGCCCGTTCGGGGTTCAAAAGATCATTTCAAGCGCGGACGCTCGGACGGTTTGTAATTGCTGAAATGCCCTTCCTTGGCGGCCTGCGCGCGGGCGCTCTGAAGGATGCCCGGCGTCTTCAGGTGCGGCGCGATCTGCACCACCTGCTTTTCCATGTTGCTGCCGCCGCAGTGCGGGCAAACCGGCGTATCGCTGAGCTTGATCAGCAACTCCGACATCTGGCCGCAGTCGCGGCAGTGGAAATCGTATAGCGGCATGACTGGCTCCAGGTTTGACTCAAGCGGAATCGGCCAGACGGCTCCATTCCGCCGGCGTATAAACTTTCATGCTGATGGCGTGCAAGGCGCCGGTGGACAAAGGCTCGGTAACGGTCGCCAGGACCTGCTGCTGGCGCTTGACCGGATTCAGGCCCTCGAACGCGTCGCCAATGACCACTACGGAAAAATTGCAGCCCTCACCTTCCACCCGGACTTCGCAGCCCGGAATGCCCGATTCGATCAGGGCGCGGACTTCGGCGATTTCCATGGTTCAGCCTGCTGCCCGTCCGGTCACGGCGGCATCGAGCAGGGTCTTCAGCTCGCCGCTCGCCGACAGTTCGCTGACGATGTCGCTGCCGCCGATCAGTTCGCCGCCGATGAAAAGCTGCGGAAACGTGGGCCATTGCGAAATGCTCGGCAGCTTCTCGCGGATGGAAGGGGCCGCGAGGATGTTCACGTAAGCGAACGGCACGCCGGCAGCCTGCAAGCAGGACACGGCCTTGGCGGAAAAGCCGCACTGCGGCATCTCCGGCACGCCCTTCATGTAAAGGATGACCGGATGTTTTGCGATCTGGTCGCGGATGGTGTCTTCGATATTGCTCATGGCGGTGCCTCACGAATGGGAAGAAACTGCGCCCTCATCCCCCTCTCCTTCATGGACCATGCCGTCGAATAAAGGGCGGCTCGTCACCCCGGCAGGGGAATGCCGGGGTCCGGAGGCCACGGATGGCTGCGCCCCTCGCACGTCCCTGTGAACCGGCTTCATGCCGGGCAATCCATGCCGGAATGACGGCTTCAATTGATCGGCTTACCCAACGAGGATAAGGGCGAGAGCGAAACGCGCTAACTACAAGCCGGAAGCGAAGCCCAGCAGCTCGACGGTGATGTCTTCCTCGCCGGTGACTTTCGCTTGGCAAGCCAGGCGCGACTTGGAACCGACGCCGACGATCGTGTCCAGCTTGGCATTCTCTTCCGCGCCGATTTTCGACACGCTCTTGCGGCCGGCCTGCAGGAAGATGTGGCAGGAACCGCACTGGGCGTTGCCGTCGCATTTGTGCATGATGGCCTCGCCGGCTTCCATGATGAGTTCGAGCAGGGAGGCGCCCTCCCGAGTCTCGATGGTTTTTCCGGATGGCTGGATGGTCAGGATAGACATGTAGCGTCCTCTTATATCGTGTGTGTCGTAGGTGGTGTGGAAAAATGGCCTGAGTGGATCAGGCGGCGCTCCCTTCCGCAAAGGCCCGGATCACGGAGGCGCCCACGCTGTCGTTTCGGTCCAGTTCTCCCAGCTTGGCCAGGAGGCGTTCGCACTCGTCCCTGTCGCCCCGACGCAGACGGATGAAGGCCAGCGCCTTGAGCGAGAACAGGTAGAAATGCTGGGGCGCGTCGTAGCGCTGCCAATCGACGGTGGCGGGCGTCAATGCCTCGATGTCGTTCGGAAAGCCGCCCTGCCGGGCCGCCGCTTCCAGCGCCATACGCACCACCCGCTCGGCATCGGCCAAGCGCCCCTTGTAGAAGTAGAACTTGTACATCGAGAAATAGACCGACAAGGCTTCGGGCGCCTCCGTATGCGCCCGCCTCAAATAGGCTTCGGCCTGTTCGGTGTCGGCGTATGCGCTCATCGCCTGCTCCAAGAGCCCACCCACCTGGGCGGGCACCTCGCCGGCGTAGAACGAACGCAAGGGATCGGCGCCTCTATCCATCGTCGCGCTCCCGTCAGCCCCACAGTGCCGCCGGAGCGAGCAGCCGCTCGACCGGCCGGTCGTTCTTCAGATGCTCCTCGATGATTTCGGCCACGTCTGCCGGGCTCACCTTGGAATACATCACGCCCTCCGGATAAACCAGGACCGTGGGGCCGAGATCGCAGGTGCCGAGGCAGCCCGTGCTGGTCAGCGCGAACTGGCCGTAGAGCTGGCCGGTCTCGAACTGCTGCATGAAGGTCTGGAACACCGCGGTGGAACCGAGCTGGCCGCAGGAACCGCGCGGATGGCCGGGCGGCCGGGTTTGGGCGCAGACGAAGACGTGCTTACTGGGCTTGGGCATGAAAAGACCTCTCCTTATGTTGAACAATCGTTGGCTCCTTCACCAGGAACCTGCGGCAGTGGGCCGCCCATTTTCCCTTCTCCCTTGGTGACAAGGGGGCCCGAAGGGCCGGATGCGGGACTGCGGTGCCGGCCAGCGATGCGAGGCTCGACCAGCCTCTCTCACCCCCGACCTCTCCCAGAGGGAGGGGAGAAATCTCAAGCCCGCTGGCCGCGTGTGGCCAGGCTCGCCTTGATGCTGTCCAGCGATATGCTCTTGCCGTCCTGATCCTGGAACACCTTGAACACCTTTTCCTGAGCCGCGCTGGACTTCACGAAGTCGTCGTGGGCCTGGCTCAGCAGCGACTTGCAGGTCGCCATGGCGGTGGCTTCATCCATGTCGTCCGTGATCGGCGTGCGGTTCAGATACTGGTTGAATCGCTTGAGGATATGCAGCCGATTGACATGCACCACCGACGGTTCGTAATCGACGCCGAAGAAGTCGAGGAACTCTTCGGCCGCGGAAAACTGCTGTATGCGCTGTAAAACCGGATTCATGATGGGTCCTTCGATTGAGTGGGGTTTCGAGTCGTCGCGTGGACCTCAGCCGAACAGGCCCGGGCGCGGCTGCGCCGACAGCGAGGTTTCGGCGTAGAACAGCTTCAGCTCGGTCTCGCTGGGCGGGCGCTTGGTCCGGCTGGCGTGGATGCGGATGCGCTTGAGCACCCGGCCGGCGTCCACCTCGCTCAGGTCGATCCCGAGCAGGCTGAAACTCCGCATCACGGCGTGGGTGCCGGAATGTTTGCCCAGCACCAGGCGGTGCTCGCGACCGAGCTCCTTGGGGTCCACGCCCTGGTAGTTGATGACGTTCTTGAGCAGGCCGTCGACATGGATGCCCGCCTCGTGGGTGAATACCGCCTCGCCGACGATACTCTTGTTGGCCGCCACCGGCCGGCCGGAAGCGGACGCCACCAGCCCGGAAATCTCCGGGAAATGATCGACCGCGATGCCGGTATCCAAGCCGTACAACTGGTGCAGGGCCATCACGGTTTCCTCGATGGCCGCATTCCCGGCCCGCTCGCCCAGGCCGTTGACCGTGGTGTTCACATGGCTCGCCCCGGCCTGCACCGCCATCAGGGTATTGGCCGTCGCCAGCCCGAAGTCGTTATGGGCGTGCATTTCGATTTCCAGGTCCGAGCCCTCGGCCAGCTTGCGGATACGCTCGAAGGTGGACATCGGTTCCAGCAACCCCAAGGTATCGGCGAAGCGGATACGCCTGGCCCCGGCCCGCTGCGCCGCCTGGGCGACCTGCAACAGGAAGTCGGCATCGGCGCGGGAGGCATCCTCGCAGCCGACGCAGACCTCCATGCCGTTATCCAGCCCCTGCTTCACGAAGCGGTCGATGCTGGCCAGCACCCATTCGCGGGTCCGGTGCACCTTGTGGCGGAGATGGATGTCCGACACCGGGATCGACAGGTTCACCAGATCGGCCCCGCAGCCCTCGGCCGCGGCCAGGTCCTGTTCGCACATCCGGCCCCAGACCATCAACCGGGACGGCAGGCCTAACCCAGCGATCGCCCGGATCACTTCCTGCTCCTCGGCGCCCATGACGGGTATGCCCACTTCCATTTCCGGCACGCCGGCCCGAGCCAGGGCATGGGCGATGGAGAGCTTTTCCTCGGCGGTGAAAGCGACCCCCGCGGTCTGCTCGCCGTCGCGAAGGGTGGTGTCGTTGATGGTGACCTTGCGTGCGTTCATGGGTCGCCTCACTTGAGTTCTTTCGCCAGGTTACGGCTGTAGCGCGGCAGTTCGATGACCAGGTCGGCCTTGCTCACCACCGCCTGGCAGGCCAGCCGGGAATGCGGCTCCAGCCCCCAAGCCCGGTCGAGCATGTCGTCCTCGGCATCGTCGGCCGGATTCAGCGAGTCGTAGCCTTCGCGCACGATGACATGGCAGGTGGAGCAGGCGCAGGCCATTTCGCAGGCATGCTCGACTTCGATACCGCCGTGCAGCAGGGCGTCGCAGA
Organism: Methylococcus geothermalis; assembly: GCF_012769535.1. Lineage (NCBI taxonomy): Bacteria > Pseudomonadati > Pseudomonadota > Gammaproteobacteria > Methylococcales > Methylococcaceae > Methylococcus > Methylococcus geothermalis. Next base: position 836,691 of record NZ_CP046565.1, on the reverse strand, counting down.
TGCTCTGGCCGTAGCTCGCCTTGATGACGGCGCCTTCCGGGCAGAGTTCGGCATGGGGCAACACCTTGATTTGCGGCATGCTCAGACTCCCAGGCTGTCCAGCTTCTGGCCGGTGAGCGCGACCTTGATGCTGTAGTCCATTCGGCGCCCGGCGAATTCGGTGCTGGCCTCGTTCAACGCGTCGGCGGCATTCTTGATCGCCTGCCAGTCCGAGCCCTCCATCGCGCCTTTCAGGACCTGCACGCCTTTCACCAGGACCTCGAGTTCTTCCTCGCTGAGCAGCCCGCCGTCCTCGGCCAATGCCGACTCGGTGGCTTCGATCAGGCGGGAGGCTTCGACCTTCTGCTCCTGCAGCCGCCGCGCTTCCAGGTCGTCGCGGGCATGCAGATAGGAATCCTCGATCATCCGCGCGACTTCCGCGTCGCTCAGGCCGTAGGACGGCTTGACCTCGATCCTGGCCTCGACCCCGCTGGTCTGCTCGGCGGCGGTCACGTTCAGGAGACCGTCGGCATCGACCTGGTAGGTCACCCGGATGCGCGCCGCGCCCGCCGCCATCGGCGGGATGCCGCGCAGCTCGAAGCGCGCCAGCGAGCGGCATTCGCTCACCAGTTCGCGCTCGCCCTGCACCACATGGATGCTCATGGCGGTCTGGCCGTCTTTCCAGGTGGTGAATTCCTGGGCCCGCGCCACCGGTATGGTGGTGTTGCGCGGAACGATCTTTTCGCACAAACCGCCCAGGGTTTCGATGCCCAGCGACAGCGGAATGACGTCGAGCAGCAGCCAGTCGCCGCCGGCGCGGTTGCCGGCCAAAAGGTTGGCCTGCATGGCGGCGCCCAGCGCCACCACCTTGTCCGGATCGAGGTCGGTGAGCGGCGATTGCTGGAACAATTCGGCCACCGCCTCGCGGATGCAGGGCATGCGGGTCGCGCCGCCGACCAGGACCACGCCCTTGATCTCGTCGATGGCGAGTCCGGCATCGCGCAGCGCCTTCCGGACCGGGACGAGCGTTTTCTTCACCAAACCGGCGGTCAGCTCCGCGAAGGTATCGCGGCTCAGAGTCAGCGCAATCCGGGAACCGTCCGACAGCGCCGTGTCGATGATCGCCTCGGCGCGGTCGGAAAGCTGCTCCTTGGCGACGCGGGAGGCGGCCATCAGCAGCCGCGCATCGCCGCTGGACAGCCCGCTGATGCCGCTCTGTGCGAGCAGCCAGTCGTAGACCGCCCGGTCGAAATCGTCGCCGCCCAGAGCCGGATCGCCGTTGGTGGCCAGCACCTCGAACACGCCGCGGGTGAGCTTCAGCACCGAGATGTCGAAGGTGCCTCCCCCTAAGTCATAGACGGCGTACACGCCTTCCGCCGCATGGTCGAGCCCATAGGCCACGGCGGCCGCGGTCGGCTCGTTGAGCAAGCGGAAGACTTCCAGGCCCGCCAGCTTGGCGGCGTCCTTGGTGGCCTGGCGCTGGGCCTCGTCGAAATAGGCCGGCACCGTGATCACGGCACCGGCGAGTGGACCGCCCATTTCCGCGACCGCCCGGTCGCGCAGAACCTTGAGAATCTCGGCCGACACCTGGACCGGACTGATCCGGCCGGCGCGGGTGTCGAACTGCACCATGCCCTCGCCATCGACGAACTTGTAGGGCGCGCCGTGGTGCTCGGCGATGTCGTTCAGGCCCCGGCCCATGTAGCGCTTGACCGAAACGAAGGTGTTCTCGGGGTCTTCGCTCTGCCGGGCCTTGGCCTCGTAGCCGACCTCGACCGCCCCGCCGTCCAGGTAGCGCACCACCGAAGGCAGCAGGGTGCGGCCTTGCGTGTCGCCAAACACCACCGGCACCTCGTCCCTGACGGCTGCGACCAGCGAATTGGTCGTACCCAGGTCGATCCCCACCGCGAGCCGCTGCTGCGGCTTGGCGCTGACGCCAGGTTCGGAAATTTGTAACAGCATCAGTCCTCCAGCAGGGCGTGCGCCTGATCGAGATCACGTTTGAGTTTTTCCAGGAAGGCGAGCTGGCGTACCAGCACGGCGGCCTCCGGATGCGTTTGCTCGACGTCGAGCATGGCGCCGAGCGATTCGATCAGATGATCCATTTCTTTCTTCAGCCGAAAGCCGAGCCGGTCGAGCGCCGCTTCGCTGCGGGCGGTGACTGCGTCCTGCATTTCTTCCCGCCATTCGATCTGCTCCAGCAGGAATTCCGCCGGCATCGCCGTATTGTCTTCCTCCCGGGTGTCGACCCCGTGGATCCTGAGCAGGTAACGCGCCCGGTCCAAGGGGCGTTTCAGCGTGTGATAAGCCTCGTTGGCGAAGGTCGCCCATTGCAGGGACAAGCGTTTTTCCACGTCGCTAAGATGGGCGGCCTTGTCCGGATGGATGCGGGCCTGCAGCTCCAGGTAATGGCTGTCCAGCATGCCCAAGTCCAGCCGGAAGATGGCGGGCAGCTGGAAGAATTCGAAATAATTACGGGGCGCCATTTCGCTCATGGCCATCGCTCCTAGACGTTGAAACTCTCGCCGCAGCCGCATTCGTTCTTGACGTTGGGATTGTTGAACTTGAAGCCCTCGTTCAAGCCTTCCCGCACGAAATCCAGCTCGGTGCCTTCCAGGTAGACCAGGCTTTTCGGATCGACCAGCACGGTGACGCCATGGCTTTCGAAGAGCTGGTCTTCCGGCGCCGGTTCGTCCACGAACTCCAGGGCGTAGGCGAGGCCGGAACAGCCCGAAGTCTTGACGGCGAGCCGCAGCCCGATGCCCGCACCGCGCGCGCTCAAATGCTTCTGCACCTGTGCCGCCGCTTTTTCTGTCAGGGTTACTGCCATCGTTGCCCTCCATTCCAAAAACAGTCTCAGTGAGACGAGCAGCTCGAACCGCCGCTACCTTCGACCGAGAAGGAGCTGCCGCAACTGCAGGAAGAGGTCGCATTCGGGTTCTTGATGACGAAACGCGAACCTTCCAGCCCTTCCTGGTAATCGATTTCGGCGCCCTGCAGATATTGCAGGCTGGTGGGGTCGACCAGCAGGGTCACGCCGTCCTTCTCCACCGCCGTATCGTCCTCGTTCATGGTCTCCTCGAACGAGAAGCCGTACTGGAACCCCGAGCAGCCGCCGCCGGAGACATAGACCCGGAGCTTGAGCGCCGGATTGCCTTCCTCGGCGATTAACTCGTTGACCTTGGCGGCCGCATTGCCGGTGAAAATCAAAGCGGGGCCGGCCGGCGTCAGATCGACAATGCTGGTCATGGCTGTCATAACGGTTTCCTCGTCTTCAGGCCGCCGATTTGCAGATTTCGTAGCCTTCGTCGGCCACACCCGTTTTGGCCTTGTAGTCCGAGACCGCGGCCTTGATCGCATCCTCGGCCAGCACCGAGCAGTGGATCTTCACCGGCGGCAGCGCCAGCGCCTCGGCGATGTCGGCGTTCTTGATGGCCAGGGCCTCGTCGACGGTCTTGCCCTTGACCCATTCGGTCACCAGCGAACTGGAGGCGATCGCCGAGCCGCAGCCGTAGGTCTTGAACTTGGCATCCTCGATCACGCCTTTGTCGTTGATCTTGATCTGCAGCTTCATCACGTCGCCGCAGGCCGGAGCGCCCACCACCCCTGTGCCCACGCCGTCTTCGTCCTTGTCGAAGGAACCGACGTTGCGGGGATTTTCGTAGTGGTCGATGACTTTGTCGCTGTATGCCATTGTTGTTCTCCTGATTGGATGGTGAAGGGCTTCGGGCGCGTTAGTGCGCTGCCGCCCACTGAACGGTGTTGAGATCGATCCCGTCCTTGTACATCTCCCACAGGGGCGAGATCTCGCGCAGGCGAGCGACCTTGTCCTTGATCAGGGAGATGGCGAAATCCACGTCCTCCGCCGTGGTATAGCGGCCCAGGGTGAAGCGGATCGAGCTGTGGGCCAGCTCGTCGCTGCGCCCCAGGGCGCGCAAGACATAGGAAGGCTCGAGGCTGGCCGAGGTGCAGGCCGAGCCGCTGGACACCGCCAGATCCTTGATGGCCATCATCAAGGACTCGCCCTCCACGTAGTTGAAGCTGATGTTCAGGTTGTGCGGCACCCGCTGTACCAGATCGCCGTTGACGAACACCTCTTCCATGTCCTCGAGGCCGGCCAGCAACTTGTCGCGCAGCCCGCGGATGCGCGCGTTCTCCGCCGCCATTTCTTCGCGGGCGATGCGAAAGGCTTCACCCATGCCGACGATCTGGTGCGTGGCCAGGGTGCCGGAACGCAAGCCCCGCTCGTGGCCCCCGCCGTGCATCTGCGCCTTGAGGCGGATACGCGGCTTGCGGCGCACGTACAAGGCGCCGATGCCCTTGGGCCCGTAGGTCTTGTGGGCGGAAAAGGACATGAGGTCGACCGGCAGCTTCTCCAGGTCGATCTCCACCTTGCCGGTGGACTGCGCGGCATCGACGTGGAAGATCACGCCGCGCTCCCGGCAGATCTGGCCGATCGCCGCGATGTCCTGGATCACCCCGATCTCGTTGTTGACGTGCATGACGGACACCAGCGAGGTATCGGGCCGGATCGCGGCCTTGAACGCCTCCAGGTCCAGCAGGCCGTTCGCCATCGGCTCGAGGTAGGTCACCTCGAAGCCGGCGGATTCCAGCTCGCGCATGGTATCGAGCACGGCCTTGTGTTCGGTCTTCACCGTGATGAGATGGCGGCCCTTGGTCTGGTAGAACTCGGCCGCGCCCTTGATCGCCAGGTTGTCCGATTCGGTCGCGCCGGAGGTCCAGACGATTTCCCGGGGATCGGCGTTGACCAGCTTCGCCACTTCCTCCCGCGCATTCTCCACTGCCTGCTCGGCGGTCCAGCCGAAGCTGTGGGAGCGGCTGGCCGGGTTGCCGAAGTTTTCCGTCAGGAACGGAATCATCTTCTCGGCAACACGTGGGTCGACCGGCGTCGTTGCCGAGTAATCGAAATAGACCGGTAGCTTCATTGCATGTTCTCCGAGTTCGCCAGAGGGTTGGGCGGTTTGCCTTGATCTCTATCTTGCAAACACCGGGCCACCCCAAATTAACATGCTATCGCATTGATTTTCTTTGGCTTTATTCGAGAGTGACGAAAAACGGGATTGTCTCGTTGTCGACAACGGTCCGGGGACCCTGCCCTGTCCAGGGAACGTCCGTCCGGTAAAGAGGACCTGTATGGTACGGATTGAGAAGGGTTGGGAGGCGCAGACGGGCGGATGCCCGTCCGTTTGTCGGATTTGCGACAAATCGACACGATGCACCGAAAGAGTGAACGCGAGGCGACGAAGCCCATCGCGCTGGAAACAAGAAAGGCCGGGTCACCCCGGCCTTGTCTTGGGCTTGTTTGGCCTCATCGTCTCCTAGGCCGAGGCACACTGCTTGTCTTCGCTCCGGTAAACCAGATAAGGCTCGGTTTCGCCGCGGATGACCTTCTCGTCGACTATGACCTTGACGACATCCCCGGCGGAAGGCAATTCGTACATGGTGTCGAGCAGGGCATGCTCGATGATGGTCCGCAAGCCGCGCGCGCCGGTCTTGCGTTCCATCGCGCGCCGTGCGATGGCCCCCAGGGCAGCCGGCAGGATATCCAGCTCGCAGCCCTCCATTTCGAACAGCCGGGCGTACTGTTTGACCAGCGCGTTCTTCGGCTCGGTGAGGATGCTGATGAGGGCCGCCTCGTCCAGTTCTTCCAGCGTGGCCACGACCGGCAGGCGCCCGATGAATTCCGGGATCAGGCCGTAACGGATCAGATCCTCGGCCTCGACGCCCGCCAGAATCTCCCCGACGTTGGTGTTTTCGTCCTTGCTTTTTACCTCGGCGGAAAAGCCGATTCCGCTCTTTTCCGAACGGGAGCGTATGGTCTTTTCCAGGCCGGCGAAGGCTCCGCCGCAGATGAACAGGATGTTGGCGGTGTTGACCTGCAGGAATTCCTGCTGCGGATGCTTGCGCCCGCCATGCGGCGGCACGGAAGCCACGGTGCCTTCCATCAGCTTGAGCAAGGCCTGCTGCACGCCTTCCCCGGAAACGTCGCGGGTGATGGAGGGGCTGTCGGCCTTGCGCGAGATCTTGTCGATCTCGTCGATGTAGACGATCCCCTGCTCCGCCTTTTCGACATCGTAATCACAGTTCTGCAGGAGCTTCTGGATGATGTTCTCGACGTCCTCGCCCACGTAGCCCGCTTCGGTGAGCGTCGTGGCATCGGCGATGGCGAAAGGGACGTCCAGCACCCGCGCCAGGGTCTCCGCCAGCAGCGTCTTGCCCGAGCCGGTGGGGCCGATCAGCAGGATGTTGCTCTTGGCCAGCTCGACGCCGTTCTTGAAGGTCTTGGCCTTGAGTCGCTTGTAGTGGTTGTAGACGGCGACCGAGAGGATGCGCTTGGCCTTGTCCTGTCCGATGACATACTCGTCCAGAATGGCCTTCATCTCCTTCGGCTTGGGCAGATCGGCAGCGGCGCCGGCCTCCCCGCCCTGCAATTCCTCGCGGATGATGTCGTTGCACAGTTCGACGCATTCGTCACAAACGAACACGGCGGGGCCTGCGATGAGTTTTCTGACTTCGTGCTGGCTCTTGCCGCAGAAGGAGCAATACAACAACTTGCCGGACTCCTTGTTTTTCTTTTCTTCACTCATGGCGCTTACTCCCCTGGTTAGGAATGGTGTTTGGCTGTCACTCTCCTTTTGACTGGCAAGTTGTGGGCCAATATGCGTGCTGATGGCTCAAGCCGCGCCGGCCGCGCGATTCACGAGCACTTTGTCGATCAGGCCGTAGTCCACCGCGTCATTCCCGCTCATGAAATTGTCGCGATCGGTATCGATCTGGATCTTTTCCATGGGCTGGCCGGTGTGGTGGGCGAGAATCTTGTTGAGACGGTCGCGGACCGCCAGAATCTCCCGCGCATGGATGTCGATGTCGGACGCCTGGCCCTGAAAACCGCCCAGCGGCTGGTGGATCATGATCCGCGAATGCGGCAGGCAGTAACGCTTGCCGGCGGCGCCGCCGGCCAGCAGCAGCGCACCCATGCTGGCGGCCTGCCCGACGCACAGGGTACTGACGTCCGGCTTGATGAACTGCATGGTGTCGTAGATGGCCAGGCCCGCCGTCACCAGCCCGCCGGGCGAGTTGATGTAGAGATGGATGTCCTTGTCGGGATTCTCGGACTCCAGGAACAGCAGCTGGGCGATCACCAGGTTGGCCATGTAGTCCTCGACCTGGCCGACCAGGAAGATGACCCGCTCCTTCAGCAGCCGCGAATAGATGTCGAAGGCCCGCTCCCCCCGCGCCGACTGCTCCACCACCACCGGAACCAATCCGCCGGCGGCCCGGGTTTCATTGCCCATGCTGTACCTGTCCTTCATGAAGTTCATCGGATTTTCTCTCATTCCTGGCGTCTGGACCGCTTAATGCAGCCGGCGCGGGATGGCGAGGCTGAAGGCGGCGATGGGCGCCTCGAACGGCATCCCGTCGTCGGCGATCAACTGGTAGCTGCCGTGCATGCTGCCGACCGGGGTCGCGATGGTCGCGGCACTGGTGTATTCGAAAGCCTCGCCGGGCCGCAGGTAGGGATGCTCTCCCACCACGCCCTCGCCCACCACCTCCACCGTCTTGCCGTTGGCGTCGGTGATGATCCAGCGCCGGCCCAGGAGCTTGGCCGGAACGGTGCCGGTATTCTCCATCGTCACGGTGTAGGCGAAGGTGTATTGGTCGGCGTCGGGCTGGGAGTGTTCTCGCAGATAGACGGCCTTGACGTCGACCTTGAGTTCATAGGGCTTACGTCTCATGGCATTCTCCTTGTGTTCACGATTCGCAAAAGCTTCAGCAGCCGGCGTCCGACGTCGGCACCAGCTCGTCCTGGTCGGCGAAGACCAGCGCGGGACCCTCGGCACTCCCAAGGCGGATCTCGCCCAGCGGCTTCTGTTCGATCACGACCACGGCCAGTAAGGCGAAGCCATGCTCGCGCCCGTCCTTCGCCGCCGACACCACGAGGCCGACGCTCTCGTCGAAACCCGGGCGGTACAGCTTGGTGCCGGGCGCGGGGAGCTCGGGCCCGTCGGCGTAAGCCAGATAGGCCTTGCGCTTGAGCTGGCCGCGGTAATGCAGGCGGGCGATGACCTCCTGACCTGGGTAGCAGCCTTTCTTGTAGCTCAAGCCGCCGAGGGCTTCGAGGTCCAGCATCTGCGGGATGAACTCGCCGGCGGTCTCGGTGGCGACATGGGGAATACCGGCCAAAACGTCCAGCAGGGCCCAGGCCCCAGTCCCGGCCGGCGTGACCGCGGGTTCGAGTTTTTCCCACAGCGCAATCACGGCTTCCGGGCTGCCGACCGCCAGCCAGCGCGGCCGGGGCTCGTCTCCCAAGGCCACGAGTGTGCAGTCGCCGATCACGGCCGTCTCGCCCCGCTGCGCCGGCAGGGCCGAGCCCAATGCTTCCGCGATCCCGGCGCCGGACAGGCCGATCCGCGCCAGTGCAGCGCTGGCGTCGCCGATGCTCGCCTTGGTGCGCAACAGGAACATCTTCAGGCGCGCGATCACGCCGGGCAGCAGCTCTTCCGGCAACAGCAGGTAATAGGCACCGTCCCGCATGAACAGCCAGAACGTGGCCTGGATCCGGCCCTTGCCGTCGCACCAACTGGTGAACTGGCCCTGGCTCGGCGACACCAGGCGCACGTCGCCGGTCAGCATGCTGCCCAGGAACTTGCCCGCCTCCTCGCCCTTGACCTCGATCAGGCCGAACCGGGACAGATCGGCCATGACGTTCCCCCGCAGCGCGATTTCCGCGCCGTCACCGGCGGGAGGACCGGCCCGGTCCAGAAAATCCAACCATTCGGCGGGAGCGGCCGGGGCAGCACTCCCGGCCATCCGTACTTTCAGCGCTTCACCGGCTGCCATGCGTCATCCTCCTCGGGTCCGAAACAGTTCGCGTATTCGTCGCATTCCGCGCAGGTCGGCGAACGGCAGACGAAAGCGCCTTCCCGTTCGCAGAGCTGCTTGTAAAAGAATTTTTTCCAGCGCATGCCGCCGGTATTGCGGGCGAACAGCGCTGGGAAATGGCACGCCAGAAGCTCTGACAGCGCCTTCCGGTCCGCCAGCCCCATGTCCTGCCAAAGATGGTCGTCGCCCATGCAGCAGGCGGCGATGGCATGCGCGAGCCAGCGGGATTCCACGGCATCGCCGCGACAATGTTCGAGCAGCAGGCCCAGCAGGGAGTCGAACTCGTCGGCCGGCGCACGCCGCGCGGCGTCCGTGACGGCGGGCGCCGGCTTGATGTAGACGCCGCGCGCGCCGGGAAAATAGCGGTCGAGCAGGGCACAGAACTCGGCAGGCTCGAGTCCGAAGCCCTCGCGGCCCGCCAGCCGGGAGGAACTGCGCGCCAGCTCGATGGCCGAGGCGAAAGCGAGAATCAGCGGCTCCCGCGGATCCCGCGCATGAGCCAGCAAGGGGTCATAGCTGAAAACATCGTTTCTGGCCAGCATGGTTCGCCCTCCCCGGCATGAAGAAAAACCGTATCCCGGAAGGCCTGGATCAAGCCGCCACGGGCACGTGAGTGTAGCACTGCTTGGGGCAGATCTTGGCGCAGGACTCGCAGCCTATGCAGTTGTCGACATTGGCGATCGACATGACCTTCTTGTCGTATTCGTCGTCATCATCCTCGTCGGCATCGGCACCGATGCGCACCATCTCGCCGTCTTCGTTGACGCCGACCATTTCCAGCACTTCGCGCCCGCAGACCTTGTAGCAGCGCCCGCAGCCGATGCATTTGTCCTGGTCGATCTCGCCGACGAATTTCGGCACCCAGACCTTCCCGCTGGGTAGGGTCACGGAAAATTCACTCATGGTTAGCTCCTAACTGGCCGTGCTCTTGCGGAATTCGTCGAGCTGGCGGTACGCCTCATAGGTCTTTTCGGCGACTTCCATGATCTTCGGCCAGCCGGTGGGCAGGTCTTCGGCCAGATCATGCAAGTCCATCTTCAACGCCGTCGCCTGGGCGTTGAGCTTTTTCAGCTTCGCCTTCAGTTCTTCTGCTTCATCGCTCATCGGACACCTCGAATCAGCTGTAGTTCGCTACATCGGGATAGCGGGTGATCATCTCCACCCCGGCGCTCACCAGCTTCTCGCCCTCCTCGGCCAGCTTCTCCATGGAAGGGAAGCCGAAGCGGTGCACGTCGCGCAACTGCTTGTTGACCACGATCAGCCGGCCGGCGATCAGCACCATGCGGCCGAAACCCTCGTGGGACATCTTCATCATCGGCGTGACCATGACTTTGGTGGCACGCTCGATCGACAGGCCCACGGCGTTGTAGAACAGTTCCAGCCGCCACAGGGTCTCCGGATCGGGATCGCCGATGATGGGGATTTCGGCGCGCTTGACCTTGTCGAGGATGTACGGTTCGAGCAACTGCTCGTCGCTCTTGCCTTCCCAGGTCCCGTAGGAATCCTGGGCCCGCCACTGTTTGACCAGCTCCTTGATGAACGCCGAGTCCATCGGCGAGGCGGGGGTTTCCGCCATTACTGCGGCTGCTTCAGCCATGTTGCACCTCTTCGTCGTCTTCAAAATCGAATGAGCGTTCCCGGCCCTTGCCTTCCTTCGCCAGCACCTTGCGCAGCCAGGGCGGCGGGTTGCCTCTCAGGACGTCGCGCAGCTTGTCCAGCAGCTCGGCGATGGGCTCCGGTTGGGGTACCTTGATGGGATGGATGCCCTGGGCCACGACCCGCGCCGCTCCGGAACCGCCGATGGCGGCCACGTAGAGAATGGCGCAGTCCTTGATGGCGTCCAGCTTGGGCGCCAGTTTGTCCTCGTTGCCGTCTTCCTGCAGATCGCCCTCGAACTGGATCGCCTCGATGAACTCGCCGCCCTCGGTCGAGAGTTCATAGATGGCGATGTTCTTGGCCCAGCCGAAATGGGCGTCGACGCGCTTGAGATCCTGGGTAGCGAATGCGACTTTCATGCTTCCTCCGCGATTAAACGATTCGTCCGATACCTCTTGGGGCTTAATGAGCCGCAAGCGCCTTCTCGCCAACATGTCCCGTTTCCTCCGGTAGAGACCAAGTCTCAGGGTTAGGCTCGTGGCCGCTGGCGATGAACATGTTGCCGATCTCGAAGATGAGATTGCGGGTGCCCCGATAGCCGACGATGGTCTGGTGCGCCGCGCCCAGCCGGTCGAACATCGGGATGCCGATGCGGTAGAACGGGATCGCCAGCCGTTCCGCCGCCTGCCGGCCGTGGGAATGCGTCACCAGCAGATCGCAGTCGGCGGCGCGCTTTTCCAGGTCTTCCAGGTCGCCGATCAGCACTTCCGCCGTGGCGATGCGCTCCAGCAGCGGCGATTCGGTGGTGGTCACCGCCGCGGCGACCTCGGCGCCGAGTTCGCGGAACCAGCTGCTCAGCGTCCACAAGAGATCCGGCTCGGCGCCGATGGCGACGCGCTTGCCGCCGAAATGGAAATGCCCGTCGAGCATGGCGTCCACCAACTGGCTGCGCTGGCGCTTGATCTTGTTCGGCACCGGCCGGCCGCTCAAACCCGCCAGCAGGGCGATGAAATCGTCGTTGACTTCCAGCCCCGTGAGCCGGTCGAACAGGGTGTACGGGATGCCGGTCTTCTTCTCCATCGCCTCGGCCGCCGGCCGCATCTGCTCGCCCACTGCGATGGTGTGCTGCGCGCGCCCCATGGCGGCGATTTCTTCCAATCCGATCCCGCCGATGGTGGTCGGGGTGAAATCGTCGGGCACGTGGCCATCCAGCGAACCCGAAAGATCGGGCAGGATCACCGGCTCCAGGCCGAAGGCCTCGATCAGGTCGCGCAGCTCGTCCAGATCGCCCGGCGTGACGTGGGCGCCCGGCAACAGGTTGACCTTGGCCGGATCGCGCGCCGCGTCCGCCGGCACCGGATCGACCAGTTGCTCGATCATCCGCGTCACGGTCTTGGCCCAGCCGTCCTGGAACGCGTCCTTGAAATCCGGAGTCGAGACGTAGACCAGGGCGATGTGATCCAGCTCGGGATGCTTTTCGCGGATCAGCTTGAGGTAGCCGTCGACATCGTCGCCCTTGGTCTCGGTCACCCCGGTGGAGGAGATGCCGATGATCGAAGGCTTCTGCCGGTTGGCGATGGTGACGATCGCCTGCTCCACGTTCTCCAGCCCGCCCAGCACGGTGGCGACCTCGCTCATGGCGGTGGTCTGCAGCGGTATGGCCTCCTTGAAATGCCGCACGAACAGCACCAGACCGAACGAGGTGCAGCCCTGGGAGCCGTGGAACAGCGGCATGCAGTTCTTGATGCCCATGAAGGCCAGCGCGCTGCCGATCGGCTGGCTCATCTTCAGCGGGTTGACCGTGCAAGCCTTTTGCGAATGGGTGACTTTAGCCATGGAACCGCCTCAAGCCGCCTGCTTGGCCGGTTCGTCGACCGAGCCCGGGCGCCAGTCTTCGATGCTGTCGAGGATGCCGGCGATCGTTCCGGTGCAACCGGTACAGCCGCTGCCGGCATGGGTGCGCTCGGTGACCGCCTCGACGCTGTCCAGTCCGTGTTCGAGGATGGCATCCTCGATGGTGCCGCGATCCACCGCCTTGCACTTGCAGATGCGGGCGGAGCGGCGCTGCGCCTTGGCCAGCGCCGGATCGGCGGCCAGGGCGGCGGCTTCGGCGGCGATGGCCGCATCGGCCCGCTCTTCCCAGGTGGTTTCCTCCCAGGGCGCGCGCTTCCTCACCTGCTCCCACACGGGATTGGACAGGGCCTTGTCGATTTCCTTGACCAGTTCGACCATGCCGACATAGCCCATGTAGGCATGATGGCGTTCCTGGTTGATGTCCAGCCAGGGCATCTTGGCCTTGAGCGCCACGAATTGGGAGCGCCCGCCGGACAGCATGATGTCCGCCTTGGCTTCCTTCAGCATCTTGTACATTTCCCGCGGGCTCATGTCGTCGATCATGTGCGCGTCCTCGCCCATGAGTTCCTTGATGCGATCCTTGTCCTCCTTGGTCGATTTCTTGACGCTGGTGCCGACCACTTCGAGCCCCGCCTCCTGCAGCGCGGCGACCACCGACCAGGACTTCACGCCGCCGGTGATCAGCAGCACCTTCTTGCCCGCCAGGCGCTGCTTGTAGGGTTCGATGCCGGCCCAGGCGCGCGCCTCTTCGCGGGCGATCAAGGCCTCGGTACGCTCCATCAGTTCGGCCGGCGCGCCGCGCTCGATCAGGAGCCGGGAGATTTCCCGCAAGGCCTCGCTGGTATCCTCGATGCCGTAGAACGAGCCTTCGAAGAAGGGAATGCCGTAGCGCTCCTCCATCTTGCGGGCGATGTTGATCATGGACTTGGAGCACACCATCATCGCCGCCTTGGCGCGATGCGAACAGGCCACGTCGTGGTATTTGGCGTCGCCCGAGATGCAGCACAGGATACGGATGCCCAACTCATCCAGCAGCGGCTTGACCTGCCACAACTCCCCCGACAGGTTGTATTCGCCGATGATGTTGATGTCGTAGGGCGTGGTGTATTCGGGCTCCTCGGTGCCGATGACGTGGTCGAGGATGGCCTCGCCGGCCAGCTTGTTGCCGAGATTCTTGGGGCCCACGAAACCGGGCGAATTGACCGGAATCACCGGCTTGCCGAATTTTTTCGACGCCGCCTTGCAGACCGCGTCGATGTCGTCGCCGATCATCGCCGGCACGCAGGTCTGGTAGACGAAGACCGCGGGCGGATCGTATTTTTCGATGATTTCCTTCACCGACTTGTACAGCCGCTTCTCGCCGCCGAACACCACGTCGGTTTCGTTGATATCGGTGGTGAAGCCGGTGCGCCACAGGTTGGAGCCGGACGATTTGGAGCCGCGGTTGTCCCAGGAGTTGCCCTCGCAGGCGATGGGGCCGTGCACCAGATGGGCCACGTCGGTGATCGGCTGCAGCGCGATCTTGGCGCCGTCGAAGGCGCAACCGCCGGCCGCACCCCCCGGCTGGAGTTGCTTGGTACAGCCCTTCTTGCGCTCCTTCTCGGACTTGCCCTGATTCTTGCCGCAACCGGGCTCGTTGAAAACGTCCTGAATCTTGCTCGATAAGCTGCTCATACCCAACCTCCGCGACTATGCATATCCCGGTCATGCAGAGGACGTGCCACAATCGCATCCGATTGATTTGGTGTTTATTTCCGAACCTCGGCCGCGACTGTCGCTGTTGCCTTATGAACAAACCGATCGGGCAATGTAAGAAAACGCACAACTCAAGGAGCCCAAATTCCATTGAAGCGCCGGAGGCCGTCGCGGCATGCGCTGGGAGACAAGGAAAAGCCTAAACGGGCGGATTCGATGCCTGCTGCTCGGGGGAAGTACATCAGGAAAACGCGGGGAGAGGCCAAGCGCGGGCGGGGAATGTCGGGTCACGTTCCCCCGCTCAAAGAAAGGAAACCCATGGTGGCTGGGCAACCAAGGTTTTTTTTTACCCTGGAGAAACGGTCTTGTCCGAAACCGTCCGCGGGCCTCGGCTCAGACACTGAACACGCCGGCGGGAAAACCACCGGCGTGAGTTCCGAATGACCTTGGGTCCTCAGACGACGCCGGGCTCGCCGCTGAATCTGACCAGGACGTCCTCGTCGCGAACGATGTACTGGCAGGCCAGGCGATAGCGCGGCGGCTTGTCGTTGACCACTGCTTCTTCGATATCCGCCTTGGAGAGCTTGCCGGCCGCCACCAGGGTGGCGCGCTCCTTTTCGGTGAGATCCTGCGCCATGAAGGGCTTGTCGGACAGCGACAGCACTTCTATCACGCAGGAGCCGCAGCTCCCGTCCTCACACTCGAAGGGCAGCGGAATCTTGTTCTTCTGCGCCACCTTCAGGAGCGTGTCGGTGTCGCCGGCCACCGCGTACACGGTGACGTCTTTCGGCAGCAGCGGGGAGGAAAATGTCACGTTAGCCATGGTGTTGTCCTTGATTGACCAGTTTGAAGGGAAACCGAGCCACCGCCCTCGAGACGGCGCTCGTGAACCAGTGTATCGAAAATAACCATACATTTAGTGACGTAATTGCGTTGACACGCCGCAGCCATTGCCTTGTCCTGCGCATGAACCCAGGACAGGGCAATGGCTCCTAACCAACCTTTTCCGGCCTGCCGCGCTGATGAAGGGGGCACCAGCGCGGACAGGAGGAAAAGACCTACGTGCCGCGAATCAGCGAATGATGTCGAAGCTGTAGTCGGTTTTGGCGGGAATGTTGGTGTTGGCATCGATCGCTTCGAACATGCGATCGAGGATCCAGACCAGGACATTCAGACCGCCCTGATAGCCCCACACCGGGTAGCGGTGCTTGTGGTGCCGGTCGAAGATCGGGAAGCCGATGCGGATCAGCGGGGTGCCGGTGTCGCGCTCCAGGTACTTGCCGTAAGTGTTGCCGATCAGGAAGTCGACCGGATCGGTGAACAGGAGCGAGCGCATGTGCCAAAGATCCTTGCCCGGATAGACCTTGCAGTTCTTCCCGAATGGCGAGGAATCGAACAAGGCCTGCATCTTCGTCTCCCATGCCTTGCCGCCGTTGGTGGCCAGCACGTGGGTCGGTTCCGCGCCCAGTTCCAGCAGGAATTCCGCCAGGCCGTAGCACAAGTCGGGATCGCCATAGATGGCGAATTTCTGGCCGTGGATATGGGCGGTGGAGTCGGCGATGGCGTCGACCAGGCGGCCGCGCTCCTTCTCCAGCTCGGCCGGGATCGGCTTGCCGGTCAGGCGCGAGATTTCCATCAGGAACTTGTCGGTGCCCTTCACCCCGATCGGGTGATTGAGAGCGACCACTTCCTGGCCATGCTCGGCGATGAACGACAGCGTCTTCTCCGTGCAGAATTCCTGCATGGAGATGGTGGCCTTGGCATGCAGCGAGTTGGCCGCCTGCTCCAGGGTGGTGCCGCCGTCGTACATGCGGAACTCGCCGTCGGTCGGGGTATCCCACACATCGCTGTTGTCGCCGATGATGGTGTAATCGATGCCGAACAGGCCGAAGATGCGCTTGATTTCGCGCAGGTTGCCCACGGTGTAGCCATCGAAACCGCCGAGGAAGTTGATCGACTCGTTCGGCTGGCGCACCAGCGGTTCGACGGTGCCGGCCTTGCCGTCCCAGAAGTGCTGGAGGATACCCTTCATGACATTGTCGTAGCCGGTGATGTGGCTGCCGACGAAGGCCGGGGTGTGAGCGAAAGGCACATCGTATTCCGCCGGGATGGAGCCCTTTTCCTTGGCCGTCTTGATGAAGGCGTTGAGGTCGTCGCCGATCACCTCCGCCATGCAGGTGGTGGAGACCGCGATCATCTTCGGCTTGTACATGTTGTAGGTGTTGGCCAGGCCGTCGATCATGTTGTTCAGGCCGCCGAACACCGCCGCGTCTTCGGTCATGGACGAAGACACGCAGGAAGTCGGCTCCTTGAAGTGGCGGCTGAAGTGCGAGCGGTAGTAAGCCACGCAACCCTGCGAGCCATGGACGAAGGGAATGGTGCCTTCGAAACCGACGGCCGCGAAGACGGCGCCCAGCGGCTGGCAAGCCTTGGCGGGATTGACCACCAGAGCTTCACGGGCGAAGTTCTTTTCCTTGTATTCCTCGGTCTTGGCCCACTCGCGAACCTCCTCGACCTGGGCGTCGGGGGGCATGAATTCAAACTCTTTTCTCTTGCTCTCGAACAGATTGATGTATTCCGGTTCGCGGAACAGGTTGAAATGATCGAGAACCTTTTCTGCATTCTGACTCATGGCTTAACTCCTAAAAACGTCGGTTGGTAGGGTGCGCCCGACGAGCGCACCTTTGGAGCCTCTGACACGGTGCGCCAGGCGCACCCTACTGACCTCTTTCCGGCTGCGGTTTAGGCAGCGCTCTTCCACGGGGCCTTGGTCATCCCCCAAACCGGGTTGTTGATGGCCATATCCATGTCCCTGGCGAAAATGGCGAAGCCGTCATAACCGTGGTAAGGGCCGGAATAGTCCCAGGAGTGCATCTGGCGGAACGGCACGCCCATCTTCTGGAACACGTACTTTTCCTTGATGCCCGAGCCCACCAGGTCCGGCTGGATCGCTTCGACGAATTTCTCGAATTCGAAACCGGTGACGTCGTCGTAGATCAGCGTGCCGTCCTTGACGTAGTGCGTGGTGCGCTGGTAGTCGTCGTTGTGGCCGAACTCGTAGCCGGTACCGACGATTTCCATGCCCAGGTCCTCATAGGCGCCGATCACGTGACGCGGACGCAAGCCCCCCACGAACAGCATGACCTTCTTGCCTTCCAGGCGCGGACGGTACTTGTCGATCACGGCCTGCATCAGGGGCTGATACTTGGCGATGACGCGCTCGGCGCCTTCCTTGATCGTGTCGTCGAAGAAGCTGGCGATCTTGCGCAGCGATTCGGCGATCTTGGTGGGGCCGAAGAAGTTGTACTCCACCCAAGGCACGCCGTACTTCTCTTCCAGGTGGCGCGAGATGTAGTTCATCGAACGGTAGCAGTGCAGCACGTTCAGCTTGGCCTTCGGAGTGTTCTCCAGCTCGGCCAGGGTGCCGTCGCCGGACCACTGGGCGATCACGCGCAACCCCATTTCCTCCAGCAGGATGCGGGAAGACCATGCATCGCCGCCGATGTTGTAGTCGCCGATGATGGCGACGTCGTACGGCGTGGACTGGAACTCGGGATGCTTGTCGCCGGCCTTGTCGAACACCCAGTCGCGCACCGAGTCGTTGGCGATGTGATGACCCAGCGACTGCGAGACGCCGCGGAAGCCTTCGCAACGGACGGGAACGATGGTCTTGCCTGCGTATTCCTTCGACTTCTTCTTGGACACGGCTTCGATGTCGTCGCCGATGAGGCCGATCGGGCACTCGGACTGGACGGTGATGCCGTGGTTCAGCGGGAACAGCTCCTCGATTTCATCGATGATCTTCTCCAGCTTCTTGTCACCGCCGAAGACGATGTCCTTCTCCTGGAAGTCGGAGGTGAACTGCATCGTGACGAAGGTGTCGATGCCGGTGGTGCCGATGTAATAGTTGCGGCGCGACGCCCAGGAATACTGGCCGCAGCCGACCGGACCGTGGCTGATGTGGATCATGTCCTTGATGGGACCCCAGACCACGCCCTTGGAACCTGCGTAAGCGCAGCCGCGGATGGTCATCACGCCGGGAATCGACTTGATGTTGGATTTGACCCCGCAGTCAGGCTTGCCTTCTTCGAAGGTGCCAAGGTGCTTGGCACGGCGCTTGGCCGTCTTGTCGGGATAAACCTCAAGCACCTCTTTGATGAGGTCCTTGTTTCTCTGTTTGACTTGCTCAACTGTGAGGCTCATTTTAAGCTCCTGATTGAGTTGGTGAAAAACGACTGGAAGGCCAAGAGGCGGTGTGCCGGGCCAGGCCCGCACACCGCCGTGCCGCCAATCTCCTTACGCCGCCAATTCGGCTGCGGTCTTGCCGACCTGCGACTCGTCGATCTGAGCCATCACGCCGTGCTCCATCAGCAGATCCTCGAGCTCGTCCATGGTGATCGGGGTCGGGATGATGCCGTTGCCGGAGTTGGCGTGGATCTTCTGCGCCAACTGACGGTACTCGTTGGCCTGCTTGGAATCCGGGGCATACTCCATGACGGTCATGCGGCGCAGCTCGGCGTGTTGCACGATGTTGTCGCGCGGCACGAAGTGGATCAGCTTGGTGCCGAGCTTGCCGGCCAGGGCTTCCGCCAGCTCCAGCTCCTTGTCGGTCTGACGCTCGTTGCACACCAGCCCACCCAGGCGCACGCCGCCTGAGTTGGCGTATTTCAGAATGCCCTTGGAGATGTTGTTGGCGGCATACATGGCCATCATCTCGCCGGACATGACGATGTAGATTTCCTGCGCCTTGTTCTCGCGGATGGGCATGGCGAAACCGCCGCAGACCACGTCGCCCAGCACGTCATAGGACACGTAGTCGATGTCCTCGTAGGCGCCTTCCTCTTCCAGGAAGTTGATCGAGGTGATGACGCCGCGGCCGGCGCAGCCGACGCCCGGCTCCGGACCGCCGGATTCCACGCAGCGGATGTCGCGGTAGCCGACCTTCATCACGTCTTCCAGCTCCAGGTCCTCGACACTGCCGGCATCGGCGGCCAGGGACAGGATGGTGTCCTGAGCCTTCGCGTGCAGGATCAGGCGGGTCGAGTCGGCCTTCGGGTCGCAGCCAACGATCAGGATGCGCTGCCCCATTTCGGCCAGAGCGGCCAGGGTGTTCTGGGAAGTGGTGGACTTGCCGATGCCACCTTTGCCGTAGAACGCGATTTGTCTCAAGTTTGACATGGTGTTTCTCCAAACTAATCATGGGATGATCGATGCTTCATGGCCAGCAGCATTCCGCCGATGTAGGAACTTCCGACCCGCCGCGGAGCATGGCGCTTTCTTCTTGTTATTCTTGTCGCCACCACTCTTGCGGCGGTGAACACTGCACGCCTATCTCCGATGCAACCGGTGTGCCACATCCTTGTCCAGCCACATAACCAACTGAAATCCTTATAGACATTCCCCATAAACGAGGGTCCTGGGCTTCTTGCCGGCATGTTCGCAACACTACAAAACCTCACTGTTTGTAGGGAACGACACAAGCGGCGATTCCCTTTCCCGGCTTCCGTCAACATCCTCAAGCCCTTGAAAGAAAGGGCGGCTCCCTGAGCCTCACAAACCGCATAAAGAACGGCACACCCATTGCTAGTTTCTGCATGAAGGTCTCCATACTCCATCGGGGCGTCGACGGCTCCGGTGGAGTTTCCATGGAACCTCGAGGCGCAACCGATTCAACCGGACCGGAAAACCCCCATAGGAGAAGCCCATGCAGATAGGCGTCGATACCGAAAGAGCAGTGGACGACAGGCGTGTCTTCGTCGTCGACGACGATGAGATCACTCGTGCCGCGTTGCAATTCATGCTGCACGACGAAATCGAAACCCATGAACTGAACAGTCTGGAGGCGGCCTATGCCAAGGCCGTGGACTGGAAACCCGCGGTATTGCTGCTGGGGCTGGGCGTGGTCAGGAGCCGGGGCATCGGCGTGCTGGAGGAAATCCGTTCGCGGCTGGAGGACATCAAGATCATCGTGGTCGCCGACACCGCCACCGATCCCCTGGCACAGGATTGCCTCAAGCAGGGGGCGAACTCCCTGCTCACCAAACCCCTCACCATCGAAAAGGCCCGCCAGAAGGTGGACATGCAACTGGGACGCAAGGTCAAGCTGGCCATCCCGGTCGTGGTCACCTGAGCGGAATACGCAGAACCGAAGTTCTGCACGGTTCCGGGCAGTTCGGCTCGTTACGCGCCCCGTTTCAACGCAACACCGTCGATTTTCTCGTCAACCACGACTAAAGGAGCGTCATGACCACCCTTAGCGAAACTCCCCTCGCGTCCCTGGAAAACGAAAACCGGCTGTTGAGTCCGGTCTTCAAAGGCGCTACCGCCCAGCCGGGTGTCTTCGGCTTCCGCGGCATGATCGCCTTGAAATTCGCCCAGCAGGTGAGCGACGAGGCTCGCCCCCCTGAAATCAAGTTCGATCAGGTGATAACCGTCGCGAAAGCCGGCGAGTCCACTCTTCCCTTCCTGGCAGGGGTAGCGCTGTCGCTGGAATATATGGACCTGCTGATGGACGTGCTGGGCGACAAGCTGTCCCCCACCGGCAAGTATTTCTTCTTCGCCGGAAACCTGGATATTTCCAAGCGCTACCAGATCACCCATCGGGGCGCGACGTTCTGGGTGCTGCCGCTCGATGAAGCGACGGTCTACAACGAGCTGCTGGAGCTGTTCCGCATCGAAAAGAACGATCTGAAGAAGCTCGACACCGCCGGCAAGCTGGTTGCCGTCGCCGAGGCGGCGGCGAACTTCGACGAGAAGTTCGAGGTGATCAGCTTCGAAGAGGGTCTGAAGATCATGGGCCCGATCCGTATCCCGGACAACCGCCCGGTCTAAACCTTGACGCGGGCGCTGCCGACCGGCGGCGCTCGCCCAACCTGCGACGAATCAACCATGTACACCAAAGCCTGTGACGAAAGCGAACTCCGGGAAGGCAAGTACGAGGTCGTGGCGGTCAACCGCACCCTGATGCTGGTGGTGTGGCCGACCGGCGCCCAGCCCCGCGCCTTCCAAGGCATGTGCCCCCATGCCCGCGAACCGCTGGCGGATGCCCGTTTCGACGGCAAGACGTTGACCTGCGCGCACCACGATTGGGAGTTCGACAGCAACGGCAACTGCATCAAGGGCAAGCACTGCACCCTGGCCGAATACCCGCTGAAGATCGAAAACGGCGAGGTCCTGATCGATACCGACGGGGTCTCCGCCAACTATTTGAATTTGAATTAGACGAAAGCAGCCTCGGCACGACTTTCGCGCATCGACCACACCTCACCCCTTAAGGAGTCAACCATGACCTACCAAGCCATCAAATCGGCACTGAAATTATGCACCGGCGCGCGCAAGAGCAGCGGCGAACCCTGCAACGGCACGCTCTACACCTGCAAGGCTTGCGGCGCCACCGGATGCAAACAGTCACGCGACGATCTGTGTTCGGACCAGGTCTTCAACGTGCTCGAACACTGCCTGAAGTGCGGTGCGATCGGTCAAGCCGAGCCCGTCTCCGCCGGCGACTACCGGCCGCACCAATCCTGGGCGAGCTGAAGGCACCGTGGCTCTCGTCCACTTCTACGAAAAGCCCGGCTGCGCCAACAACGCACGCCAGAAGCAGATGCTCCGGGAGGCCGGGCACGAGCTGATCGTGCACGACCTCCTGGAAACGCCTTGGCGCGCCGAGGAATTGCGTTTATTTTTTGAAGGCCGCCCGGTGGCCGAATGGTTCAACCGGGCTGCGCCGCGCATCAAGTGCGGGGACATCGTCCCGGAACATCTGGACGGCGAAAAGGCGCTCGCCCTCATGCTGGACGATCATCTGCTGATCCGGCGGCCGCTCATGCAGGTCGGAGAGCGACGCGAGGTCGGATTCGACGCCGACAGGGTGCATGCCTGGATCGGCCTGAATCCCAACCGAGAAACGCCCCAAACCGACCTGGAAAGCTGCCGCCGAACCCACCATTGCCCACCGCCGCAGGATTCCGCCGATTGATGAACGACAGCGCCGAGGCCGATCTGCAATGCGTTCTGGCCTATCACGAACGCACCAAACACCGGCTGGAACGCTACGCCGCGGGGCCTGAAACGCTGGACTGGAGCGCCCAGCCCGACCCCTTCCGGACGTTCGCCGGCGCCGAACGCATCCTGCTTCCGCTGCTGGCCGACGGCCTCACGACTCCCTATTCGGACCTGCACCTGCCCGGCGCCGTGGCACCCCATGCGATGACACTGGATACCGTCGCGCTCCTGCTCGAACTTTCCCTGGCCTTGTCGGCCTGGAAGGAATATGGCCCCGACCGCTGGTCGCTGCGCTGCAATCCTTCCAGCGGCAACCTGCACCCCACCGAAGGCTACCTCGTCTGCGAAAACGTCCAGGGGCTGGCCGACGGCGTCTACCACTACCTCAGCCGCGACCATGCGCTGGAGCGCCGGGCCCGGCCTGGAGACGACATCGTAAGCGGTCCACCGCGGCTGCTCATCGGCCTCAGCTCGATCCACTGGCGGGAAGCCTGGAAATACGGCGAGCGGGCCTTCCGCTATTGCCAGCTCGACACCGGCCATGCCATCGGTGCCCTACGCTATTCCGCGGCCGCCTTGGGCTGGGGCCTGCGCCAGGTGGATACGGCGAGCTATGCTGCCGTCGCCGGACTGCTGGGGCTCGATCGCTCCGCCGATTTTTCCGGCGCGGAGCCGGAAGAAGCGGAACTCTTGCTGGAAGTCATCGTCGATTCGGCAGAACCCCCCGCCCTCCCCGCGTTCGCCGACCTGGACTGGACCGGCAAGGCGAACGTCCTCGACCCGCACCCGATGTACCACTGGCCGGTGATCGACCAGGTGGCCGAAGCCAGCCGTAGCCCCGGCGAAAAAATTCCGGCGCGGCCCCCGACGGATTATCCGCTCCGTTCCGGTTTGCCAGCCGTCGCCGCCGCGACGGTGATCCGCCAGCGCCGCAGCGCCCAGCGCTTCGACCGCCACTTCGAACTGGCCGGGGAAGCGTTCTACGCCTTGCTGGACGCGCTGCTGGCCCGGCCCTGCGCCCCTTGGGATGCGTGGAACTTCGCGCCGGCGCTGCACCCGGTGCTGTTCATCCACCGGGTCGAGGGATTGGCGCCGGGGCTTTATGCCCTGCCGCGCAGCGCAACGGGCGAGAGGAAGCTGCGCGCAGCCCTGCGGCAGGATTTCGCCTGGTCCAGGCCCGAAGGCTGTCCCGAACACCTGCCGCTGTTCCAGCTGGCCGAAGGCGGCTGCGGCCCCGCGGCCCGTACCATCGCTTGCCATCAGGCCATCGCCGCCGACAGCGCCTTCGCTCTGGGAATGCTGGCGGAATTCGAAGACACGCTGAACGCCGCACCCTGGCGCTACCGGCAGCTCTACTGGGAGGCCGGACTCCTGGGGCAGGCGCTCTATCTGGAAGCCGAAGCCCGCGGCCTGCGCGGCACCGGCATCGGCTGTTATTTCGACGACGCCTTCCACGAACTGCTGGGGCTGTCCGGGAAGGCTTTCCAGTCGCTGTACCACTTCACCGTAGGCAGCCCGCTGGACGATCCGCGGATAACGACCGAGGCGCCCTACGCCCGAACCCGGACATGAGCGTTCAGGGACGTCCCGGTCACAGCCGGAGGACGGCGGTGGCCGGCTGGCCCCGCCGCCCGACCATGACTTTGGAGTTCCCTCCCCAGCGGATCAATTCGACTGCATCATAGCGCCGAAATCGAAGATCGATTCCGGACGCAGGGTCTTGCTGAATATCGAAGCGCCGTAGAGGTCCTTGAAATCCACCGTGAGGGTCTGATCCACCCGGTGGATGTTGACCTCGCCGAAGAACTGCAGGCCGGCATAGGGTGACAGGTTGGCCTGCCCTGCCGGAGGGGCTTTATAGAACATCACCTGGGGACCGAAGGTGCCGTCGGTGGTATTGGGGCCGAAGGTACCCGCGTTGAGAGGGCCGGCGACGAACTCCCAGAACGGCGCGAAATCCTTGCTGGCGGCACGTTCCGGGTCGTAATGATGCGCCGCGGCGTAATGCACGTCGGCGGTCAGCCACACGATGTTCTTGATGCGATGCTTCTTGATGAAACCGAGCAGACGGGCGATTTCCAGTTCGCGCCCGGCGGCGGGGCCGTCGTTACCGTTGGCGATGGCTTCCCACCTGGGCCGGCCCTGAGCGTCGCTACCGTCCCCGATGTTCAATCCGATCGGCATATCGGCCGCGATGATTTTCCATGTCGCCTTCGAATTCTTCAGCCCCTGTTCCAGCCATTGGACCTGGGCGTCGCCCAGGAATGCCGTCTCTGGCCCTTCCTCCTTCTGCAGATTATAGGTATTCGGGCCCCGATAACTGCGCATGTCGAGGACGAACACATCCAGCAGCGGACCGTAGGACAACTGGCGGTAAATCCGGCCAGACTCCTCCGCCGAGTAGGGGCGCATCGGCGCATACTCGTGGAAAGCCTCCGACGCCCGGGCCACCAGGAGCGGAACATCTTTCACCGTATATCGGGCATCGGCGCTCAGATCCTTGGCGTCGGACCAGTTGTTGACGACTTCGTGGTCGTCCCATTGCCAGATCTGCGGAACCTCGGCATTGAACCGGCGAACATTGTCGTCGAGCAGATTGTATTTGTAGCGGCCGCGGAATTCGTCCAGGGTTTCGGCAACCTTGGCGACTTCGGGCGTGACGATATTGGTCCAGACCTGGCCGTTTTCGGCGCTCACCTCGGGCTTGATGATGCCGTCGGAATAGACGTTGTCACCGCTATGAATGAAGAAATGCGGCTTGACCTGGCGCATGGCCTCGTAGATTTTCATCCCGCCGAACGATGGGTTGATGCCCCATCCCTGGCCGGCGGTATCGCCGCCCCACACGAAACGGATGTCGTCACGCTTGCCGATGGTATGGAAATGGCCGATCACGGGTTCGCTCTGACCGCGGGCATTGGTCAGATCTTCGAACCACACTTTCACATGGACGTCCTTACCGGCAGGCAGCCCGACCAGATCCTGGCGAGCGGTATAGTCGGTACTTTCCAGGGCATAGGGACCGCGAATGACTTTTGCATCGGAAAAGTCGGGGCTGAAGGCGTATTCGACCATCATGCGCGCAGGACGGTCCGACCGGCTCCAGATCACCGCCTTGCCAGGGGCCGGATCGCCGATCTGAATGCCCTGCTCCACTTGCGGAACGGTGTTCTCGGCGTTGACGGAGGCGCAGGCGGCCAGCGCCAGAATCAGGCCGGGAATGAGCGCCAAACCGTAATTCCTCCCGCGGCCGGCTCGAAAAGCGGTATGCGGAAGAGTCGTAGGGGCGGTCGTCATGGTGAGTCCTCACTGCAATCAATGGAAGTGAGAAACCCTAAGGCCGAATTAAGTCAGGACGATGGCCGCCCAATGACGTTACGATGACGAGCCAGCATCCGGAAAACCTTTGGACCCGGCCGTTCCGGGCCGGTGCCTTGATCTGAAAACCGAGGCATAGGGAAAAGCGGACGGACAGCTATAGGGCGGCGCACTTCCAAGATGCCGTCCGGTGGGACCTGCCGATCGCCCCCCGCATCGGCGCGGCCGTCATGCTGAAACAGCCCCGAACGGCATCGCCGTCCGGGGCCCGACCCCTCAATGGGCCTGAACGCCGCTATGCACGTTGACTCCTGTCTTCGGCTGCACCCAGGCGAATTCCGCGTCCGGATTGGAAGCCACAATCGACTGCTCCTGCATCAGCTTGTCCGCCAGCATCGCCAGGCACTGTTCCAGGCTCTGGTTCGGATCGTTGTCCGGATCCTCGAAGCGGTCCAGGGAAATTTCCGGACCTTCCTCATCGTCTTCCAGCATGTAGATCAGGAACAGCTCTTCCTTGCCCGTGCGCCCATGAATCGTCGCCCTGAATCTTTCCCCGCGATACCAAAATTCGCCAACCATGTTTTTTCCTCGCTCCTCAGCATGTGTCAGTTGCTCCGGACACCCGGACCGGATGCCCTCGGCCTCATTTTACTACGATTTGTATGGTTATTAGAACCCTGGCCCGCTATCATATGGATTTCGTGAACAATTTTGCGGGGCGAAGACGCCGATGGCAGGCCAACACAGCAGCGATTCCGGACCCTTGTCCTTCTTCAAGGCCCAACAAGAAGCATTCGCCGAAACGCTGAAGCAACGCCAAGGCGCGGAAAACCTCGTCGACGGCCTGTTGCTGCAAGCCTGGAGCAGCTTCGACCGCAACGTCGAAATCCAAGCGGAAGGGATGCCACCTCTGGCTTGCCACAAGGGCTGTGCGACCTGCTGTACGCTGCGGGTCACCGCCACGGCGCCCGAGGTGCTGATGATCGAGCGCTATGTGCGCTGGAGCGACGACAGATTCAAATCCATCGGCATCGACCTCCCCGCGCGCATCGACGCCGCCGATGCCCGGACACGGGACCTGGACGAAGCCGGCCGAGTCGCGCTGAGGCTGCGCTGTCCCTATATCGAGGACGGCGTCTGCCTGATCTACCAAGTCCGCCCCTTGGCCTGCCGAGGCCATGCCTCCTACGACGTGCGCGCCTGCGTCGAAGCCGCCGCCGGCCTTACCGGCGAGATTCCCTATTCGGCCCCTCACAGGGTCGTGCGCAGCCTGGTCCAGAACGCCATGCAGTCTTCGCTGCGGGACGCCGGCCTGGCGTTCGGGCTCTACGAACTCAATCACGCCGTCTGCATCGCCCTGCAGAACGACACCTGCTGCGAGCAATGGCTGGCCGGGGCCGATGTGTTCGCGGCGGCGGCCATCAACGAACCGAGCGCCGAGGAAATGGCGCGCACCTTCGACGCGATCCGGGCAAGCTGAGAAAGGCAAATCCGCGCCCGACACGCGGCTCATCCGCCGGGCGCGGATTCCCTGAGAGCCTGTTCACGATCTTCCATCTCATTGAAAATGAGGGCTATGCGGAAGAAGAGTGACCCAAGCGCCATCAGCCGGGAACAGTTCGGACAGATCAGGGGTTTGCTGGAGGGTGTGCGCAAGCAGGCCAAGCCCCGTGGGGCGGACGAGCAGGTGCCGCAAATCCAAGCGCAACGCTCTCCATCAGACCGCGGGAAAACGGTGAACGCCTCCGGGTCTCTCAAGCCCCGGCCTTCCACTCCAGCCATTCGCTCACGACGATCAAAGTCCACAGCGCTCTGGCGTGGTCGGCGGTGCGGCGGTCGTGCTCGCGCAGCAGCGCCCGGGCGGCGGCTGTGCCGATGCCGATTTCCTCCAGGCGCGGACTGGAAATCCTGGCTTCGGCCCAGTCGTGCAGCGGGCCGCGCAGCCAGGCGCTCAGCGGCACGGACAGGCCGCGCTTCTTGCGGTAGACGATGTCCTTCGGCAGATAGCGCAGGGCCATGCGCTTGAGGAACACCTTGGTCTCCAAGCCTTGCACGCGGTCACGCTCGGGCAGGGTGGCGGCGAATTCGATCACATCCTTGTCCAGGAACGGTGCCCGCAACTCCAGCGCGGAGCGCATGCTGGCGCGGTCGGCCTTGGTCAGCAGGCCCTCGGCCAGGGAGGTTTCCAGGTCGTGCAGTTGCAGCCGGTCGAGCATGGTTTCGCGGGGGCCGGCGACGCGCGCCACGTCGGGCGGGGTCACCCCCAGCCGCCGCAGCAGTGCGGGCGAAATGCTGGACGTCCACAAGACGTGGCGGGCCAGGAAATCCAGCTCGTCGCCCTGGACGAAGCGCTTGAGCAGGAACGACACCGTCACCTTCTTGTCGCTCACCGGCCAGGCTTCCACCGCCTTGCGGATCAACGCCCGCAGTCCGCCGGGCAGGCGGCTGTAGCGTTCGGCCAGGCGGGCGCCGAAATAGGTGGGATAGCCGCCGAACAGCTCGTCGGCGCCTTCCCCCACCAGCGCCACCCGCACCTCGTCGGAGGCGCGACGGGCCAGCAGGGCGGTGGGTACCCAGGCCGGATCGGCCAGCGGCTCGCCGGACTGGCGGACCAGATCGGCGAGGGTCCCGGGAAAATCCTCGGGCCGCACCCATACCGGCGTGTAGTCCACGCCCAGCATGTCGGCCACACGCGCCGCATACTCGCCCTCGTCGTAGGAACCTTCGCTGAAGCGCAGGCCGAAGGCCTTGAGCTTGCGGTCGGGGTGGACGCTGCGCATCACCGCCGTGACCAGGGAGGAATCGACCCCGCCGCTCAAGAAAGCGCCGAAATCGACCTCGACCTCGCTCTGGCGGCGCACCGCCTCGCGGAACACTGCGTCGAATTCGTCCTGCGGATTCTTGCGCGCCGGCCCGCGGGTGAAGTTCAGGCGCCAGTAGCGGGTGCTCTCGACGCCCTTGACGTCGATGGCGATCCGCTCGCCCGGCAGCACTTTCCGCATGCCTTCGAAGGGACTGCTGGGGGCCTCGAAATAACCGGCCTTGAGGAAGGCATGAACCGATGACCGGTCGACCGGATACGGCACGGCACTGCCGGCCACCAGCGCCGCCGCCTGGGAGGCGAAACTGACCTGGCCGCCGCGGCAGGCATAGAACAGCGGGCGCTCGCCGGCGCGGTCGCGAGCGAGCAACAGCCGGCCTTGGCGCGGATCCCAGACGGCGAGGGCGAAGGCGCCGACCAGCCGCTCGACGAAGGCATCGCCCAGCTCCAGGTAGAGCCCCGGAATCACGGCCACGTCCGTCGCGTGCTCGACCGCCCTCCCGCGCTCCGCCAGCCAGCCGCGCAGCTCGGCGTGGTTGTCGATCTCGCCGTTGCAGACCATCATCACCCCGGTCTCGGCATCCGCCATCGGCTGCTTGCCGTCGTGGCAGCCGCGGATCGCCAGCCGGGCCATGCCGAACACCGCCGAACCGTCGCCGGCCACGCCGGAGTCGTCGGGGCCGCGGTGGGCCAGCGCCTGGACCATGGCTTCCACGCTGCGCCGCATCGCGCTCGTGTCGGCCGCGCCTTCCAGTTGCACCAAGCCGCTGATTCCGCACATCTCACTGTCCTTCTTTGTTCGGAGGCGCCAGCAAGGCGCCCCAATAGCCGAACCCCAGTTCGATCTGACTGGCGCCGTACTTGTCCGCGATGGTGTCGAGCTGCTCCACGTCGTCCCCCCGCGCCATCAGAAACACCGGATGATCGCGGCCGGCCAGCCAGGCGTCCCGCTGCGCCAGCGGCACCACCCGCTCCGGCCAGGGTTTGCCGCTGTTGAGGCTGAACAGCACGTAGTTGCTGGTGAACTCCCGCCCTTCGTCGCTGATGACGGTGATCAGCCGCTTGAGATAAAACGGCAGGCCGTTGGGGAGGCAATCCAGGCAGGCGATTTCGACTTCGGCGGGCAGCTCCGGCATGTGCGCCGCCAGCCGGCGTCCGGAGCGGCTGTCGGCGTAATCCGCGAGCAGACCGAAATTCAGCGGGATGACCAGTGCCGGCAGGCTGAGAAAGGCGGCGAACGCCACCCTGGAATCGCGCCGCCGCCAGGCGAACGCCGCCAGCGCGGTCACCACGCCCAAGGACACGACCATTGCCAACAAACCGGGCTGGAGAAATTCCGCCGTCTTGCGCTTCAGCCCCAGCACCCGCTCCAGCCAGAGAGCGTCGGAAGCGGCGGTGGCGAAGATGACGGCCGTCGGCGCGGCCAAGGCGAACAGCGCGACGGTGGCACGATGCACGATGGCAGCGGCCCGCCCCTCGCCGTTCGCCAGCGCGAGGGCGAAAACGCGGGCGGCGAGCACTCCGAGGGCGACGACGGCGGTCAGGATGTAGCCGGGCAGCTTGGATTGCGACACCGAGAAGAATGCGACCACCACGATCGCCCAGACGATGAACAGCCGGTCCGGCCGCGACCAGCGCCGCCGCGTCCGCCACGCCGCCACGATCGATTCCGGCAGCAGCAGGCTCCAGGCGAAGAAGCAGCTCGCGATGATGAGGGCGTAGAAATAGAACGGCTGGGTGCGGCGGAATTCGGTGGTGGTGAAGCGCGACACCGACTCCTTCATGATCCCGTAATAGGGGAAATCCGGGCATTGCAGCGACACGCCGACGAACCACGGCAGCACCACCGCCAGGAAGATCAGCCAGTTCGGCCAGGCGAAGCAGCGCCGCAAGGCGCCCTCGCGCCCTTCGAACTTGTTGAACGCCGCGACGACGAGGCTGGGTATGATGAAGCCGACCGGCCCCTTCACCAGGGTCGCGAGTCCCGCCGCCAGGGCGCCGAGCCGGTACCAGCGTTCCCGCTGCCTGCCCTCGTGTTCTTCGGCCAGATAGCAGGCAAAGAGGGTGACGCACACGAAGAACGCCAGCGTCATGTCGAAGATGACGATGCGGGCGAAGGCCCAGTACAAGGGCGTCGCCGCCACCACCAACACCGCGAGGCTGGCCGTGCGCGTGTCATAGGCCCGGCGGCAGAACAGGAACAGCGCGGCCAGCAGCGACAGGGCGAACAGCGTCGAAGAAAGGCGCGCCACCGCCTCGGATTCGCCGAACAGCGCGAACGACAGGGCCACCGTCTTGAAATAGAAGGCCGGCTTGTCCAGATAGGTCAGACCGTCATAGGTCGGCACCAGCCAGGCGCCGCTCTCGCCCATCTCCCGCGCCACCTCGGCGTTGCGCCCCTCGTCCGGGCTCAGCAGCGGCGCATCGCCCAGGTGCACGAACAACAGGAAAGCGGCGAAAAGAAAGGCGAACGCCGGCAGCCAGCGCTCTAAGCTCCGCGCCGGAGCGCCGGTACTCGTTGCAGGTATCGACATATGCTTAGGAATGGTGTCTCAGTCGAACATGGAAAAGGTATAGCCTACCGGACCGTTGCCCAAACCCGGATCGGCCATGGGCGACGGGGCAGGGGGATGCGCCCCGGCCAAAGCGATGGGGGGTTACTTTAGGATTTGGGCTCGGACGTCGCGGCCTCTTTCTTCTCCGGACAAGGCCACTTGTCCGCGCCGAACTGGAACAGCACTTCGACGGCCGCTTCCCTGTGGTGTCCCGGATGCGCCTTGAGCCAGGCGATGAACAGCCGGGCGACTGCCTCGCGGGAAGGCTCCGGCTGGGGCAGACAGACAAAGTGCTCGACGTCGGGCCCTTTGCGCTCGGCCAGGTAATAGTCGTAGGCACCCTGCATGTAGCCGTAGCAGAACTGAAGAGCGGCGACATGGGCCGGATCGGAAGGCGGCGTCGCGCATAGATCGGCCAGATCCTTGGCGTCGTGGATGACGAAATCGTCCACTGTCACCGCGCCGGCCGGCGTTGCCGCCATCGTGGCCGCCCATATCACCCCTGCCGCAATCGCCTTGATGTTCATGTTGTTCCGCCCCTCGAGCCGGAAGGATGAGACCCGCCCCGGACGCCTCCGGGACACGTTTTTTGCCGTGACATTCTAGCCGCTACGGCCATGGAAGGAAGCTTCGGCACGGGAGCGAAATCCATCCGATGTTCTTCAAAACGATATGATAACCTCAGATCAACCCCGAACCGGGGAAATGCCACGCCTTGAGGAGACAAGATGAACATTCGAGGAACACTGCTCGGCGCCGCCCTGGCGATGACCGCCGCCTGCGCCGACCTGGACATCAGGGTGCACACCGACTACGACCCGGCCGCCGATTTTTCGAAATACAAGACCTATTCCTGGATCAAGACGCCGCAGACCGGCAATCCCCTGATGCAGGAAAGGATCGTCCAGGCGGTGGACGCCCAGCTTTCCGCCAAAGGCTGGCGCAAGATAGCCGCAGGCCCCAGCGACGTGGCGCTGGGGGTCCAGGTGACGGCTCGGGAACAGGATCGGGTGGATACGTTCTACAGCGGCTGGGGCGGCTACGGCCATATGGGTATGGCGCAGTCCGAAGTCATCAAAGACACCGTCGGCACGATCATCGTGGACATGTTCGATACCCGGACCAAACAGCCGATCTGGCGCGGCACCGCCACCGACACCGTCTCCGACGATCCGCAGAAGAACACCGCGCTGATGCAGGAGGCGATGGACAAACTGTTCAAGGGCTTCCCGCCCGGACGGTCACCGTAACACCCATCCATTGGCAACGCTCTTGAAGCTTTTGGGGCCGCTGTCAGCACGGGCCGCGGCCCTTTCTCCCGGAATCGACGATACATGGACCCCGTTTTCTCCCGCCTGCTCGACACCGCCAATGCCGTCATCCTCGGCAAGGAACAGCCCATCCGGCTTTGCCTCTGCTGCCTGCTGGCACGTGGCCATCTGCTGATCGAGGACGTGCCGGGGGTCGGCAAGACCACCCTGGCCCGCACCCTGGCGGCGCTGCTGGGACTGAAATATCAGCGCATCCAGTTCACCAGCGACCTGCTGCCAGCCGACGTGCTGGGCTCTTCGATCTACGACGCCGCCACCCACAGCTTCCGCTTCCATCCCGGCCCGGTGTTCAATCCTATGGTGCTGGCGGACGAGATCAACCGCTCCACGCCCAGGGCGCAGAGTGCGCTACTGGAGGCCATGGAGGAGCGGCAGGTGACGGTGGAAGGTGAGACCCGGCCGCTGCCCGAGCCGTTCTTCGTGATCGCCACCCAGAATCCCAACACCCAGATCGGCACGTTCCCCTTGCCGGAATCCCAGCTCGACCGCTTCCTGATGCGGATCGAGCTGGGCTATCCCGACCCCCGTGCCGAACGCGAGCTGCTGATGGGGGAAGAACGCCATGCCTTGCTGCCGCAGCTGCCGGTCTGCCTGCCGGCGGAGGAACTCCTGGCGTTGCAGGAGCGGGTGCGCGGTATCCACGTCTCTTCGGCCTTGCTGGACTATGTCCAGGCGCTGCTCCATTTCAGCCGGGAGTCGCCGCTCTATCAGAACGGGCTGTCGCCGCGGGCAGGGCTGGCCCTGCTGCACGCCGCCAAGGCCTGGGCGCTGATGGAGGGACGGGCGGCGGTGCTGCCCGAGGACGTCCAGGCCGTCCTTCTCCCGGTCGCCGGCCACCGGCTGAAACCCGCGTCGGGCGGAGGCGGCGTGGCCGAAGCCGTCGCGCCGCTGCTGCAGGACGTCGCCATTCCCTGAGGAGGAGCGCGCGATGATTTCCGTGCCGATGGAGTGGAAGGAACGCTTCGACCTCCGCCGCTTCTTCAGCGGCGAGAAGGCGGTGGACGGGCCGATCCGCCTCACCCACCGCCGCGTGTTCATCGTCCCCAACCGGCGCGGTTTCGGGCTAGCCCTGCTGCTGGCCATCCAGTTCCTGGCCGCCGTCAATTACAGCAACAACCTGGCCTTCATCCTGACCTTCCTGCTGGCCGGCATCGCCATGCAGTCCACGCTGTACGCATTCCGCAACCTGGCGGGGCTCAGCGTGCGCCGCGGCAAGGCGCCGCCGGTGTTCGCCGGCGAACCGGCGCGCTTCGAGCTGCATCTGGACAACCCTTCTGGCATCCACCGGCTTGGCCTCGGCGCCCGGCTTGCCGGCTCTGCAACGACGATCCGCTTCGACGTGGCCCCCGGGGCCACGGCAACCCTGGTGCTCCATGCCGAAACCGGCAAGCGCGGGTGGCTGCCGCTGCCGACGGTAACCTTCGACACCTGCTTCCCGCTGGGATTGTTCCGCGCCTGGTCGCCGATCAACCTGCGCCAGCGGGCACTGGTCTATCCCCGCCCCGCCCCCGCGGGGATCGAACCGCCGGTGATTCCCGAGCTCAGCGCGGGCACCCGGCCGAGCCACGGCGAGGAGGAGGATTTTTACGGCTTCGCCGGCTACCGGCCCGGCGATCCGTTGAAGCGCATCCACTGGAAAGGCGTCGCGAAAGGCCAGGGCGTACACGTCAAACAGTATGCCGGCGGCGAGACGGCGGAGCTGGCGCTGGACTGGCAATACACGCCCGGCGCCGACATCGAGGCGCGGCTGTCCCGCCTGTGCCGCTGGGTGCTGGACGCCGAGGCGGCGGGCACACCCTACAGCCTGCGACTGCCCGGCATCGCCATCCCACGGGGGCTGGGCGAAACCCATCGCGCCCGCTGCCTGGAAGCGCTGGCGCTGTTCGGCCCATGACCCACCCGCCCCTGCCACCCGAGCTCCTCCGGCGCAATCTGCCGCTGCTGTGCGCGGCCCTGGCGCTGGTGGTGACGCCGCACGCGGCCGACCTGCCGCTCGACATCCCCGGTTTCGTCTGGCTGGCCTGCGGCTGGCGCCTGGCGGCGCTTGACCGTAAGGCGCCCATCCCTTCGCGCATCAGCCTGCTCCTGCTGACCCTGGCCGGGGCGGGGCTGGTCTATCTGCACTTCCACAAGTTCTACGGACGGGAGGGCGGCACCGCCCTGTTCCTGGTCGGGCTGGGTCTCAAGCTCCTGGAGATGCGCAGCCTGCGCGACCTGTACCTGGTGGTCTATTTGGCACTGTTCGTCGCCGTCACCGAATACCTGTTCTCCCAGAGCATTCCGATCGCCGTTTATACCTTGGGAGTCGTCACGCTGCTGATGAGCTGCCTGATCGGCTTGAACGGCGGGGAGAGCCTCAGCCTCGCCGGCCGGCTGCGCCTCGGCGCGAAAATGGTGATGCAGGCCATTCCGGTCATGGTGGTGCTGTTCCTGCTCCTGCCGCGCATCGCCGGCCCCTTGTGGAAGCTGCCGGAGGACGAGCCGGCCGGCAAGACCGGCCTGAGCGATTCCATGGAACCCGGCGAGATCAGCCGGCTCGGACTGTCCCGCGAAACCGCCTTCCGCGTCGATTTCGAAGGCGCCCTGCCGCCGCCGCGGGAGCGCTACTGGCGCGGCCCGGTGTTCTGGCGGTTCGACGGCCGCCGCTGGACCGCCGGCTACGACGAACCGCTCCCCGCCCGGCAACCGCCGCAAACGGCCGGAGCAACCTACCGCTACGCCGTGACCCTGGAACCGCACCGGCGGCGCTGGGTGTTTCCGCTGGAGACGGTGGAAACCTTCCCCGCCGAGCTGACGCGCGCCGAGGACGGCTTCCTCCTGGCCGCGGAACCGGTCCGCGAACGTCGGCGCTATGTCCTGTCTTCGCGCCCGGCGGCAACCTTCGACACATTGAGCGAGGGCGAACGACGGCGCGCCTTACAGATTCCGGGCATGCCCGACGAACGGGTAAGGGATCTGGTCAATGGCTGGCTGCTGGAGAACCCTTCCGCCGAAGCCATGGCCCACAGGGCGCTGCGCCATTTCCGCGAGGAACCGTTCATCTATTCCCTGCGTCCGCCGGCCATCGCAGGCGATCCGGTCGCCGGTTTCCTGTTCGACACCCGGCGCGGCTTCTGCGAGCACTATGCCGGCGCCTTCGTCTACCTGATGCGGGTCGCCGGCATCCCGGCGCGGGTCGTCACCGGCTACCAAGGCGGACACTGGAACCCGGTGGGACATTTCCTGGAAGTCGCCCAGGCCGACGCCCACGCCTGGGCGGAAATCTGGATCGACGGCAATGGCTGGACACGCTTCGATCCCACCGCCGCGGTCGCGCCGGAGCGTATCGAACGCGAGCTGGAATTCGCGGCCGGCGCCGACGGCGCAGTGGTGTTCGCCAGCCCCGTGGCGCAGGCATGGGGGGACCGTCTGTCCAGCCTGCGCGGCCTGATGCGCGACGCCGG
Organism: Methylococcus geothermalis; assembly: GCF_012769535.1. Lineage (NCBI taxonomy): Bacteria > Pseudomonadati > Pseudomonadota > Gammaproteobacteria > Methylococcales > Methylococcaceae > Methylococcus > Methylococcus geothermalis. The sequence goes on along the minus strand of NZ_CP046565.1, from coordinate 801,191 downwards.
CCTGATGTGGGACGCGGTCGACCACGCCTGGGTGCAGTGGGTGCTGGCCTACGGCCCGGAGAACCAAGGCCGGTTTCTGGAGCGCTTGGGGGTCGTCGACTGGAACCGCCTGGTTTATTGGCTGACCGGCCTGCTCGGGCTCCTCGCCCTGATCTCCTTCGCCCTGCTGTGGCCGCGCAGCCGGCCCGTCGCCGATCCGGCCCTGCGGCTCTATCTGCGGGTCGCCGGAAAGCTCGAACGCCAGGGACTCGTCCGCGCGCCCGCCGAAGGCATGCGCGATTTCGCCGCCCGCGTCGCCCATACCCGGCCCGACCTGGCCGAACCCTTCGGCCGATTCACGGCGCTGTTCCTGGCCATCCGCTACGGCGGCACGGCTCAGGCCGCCGCGCTCGAACGCCTGAAGGCGCTGGGGCGGGACATCCCGTCACGCTAATGTCACATCGCCATCGAAGCCTGGGTCGGGCGCCCGCGCCCATCCCTGGTTTGTCCCCGCCGCGGCGCAAAACATGATCACCGTCCAAACGCGCCTGGCAACATCCCGGACGATCATAGAACCCATAGGGAGGATGACCGCCAGGTCGATCCGCCGTATACGCCCTGGAAGTGGCGGAACCGCTATCGCGTTCCGCCCTACGTGGGCTTTGGCATCTCGGACTACTATCGCCCGATCCCCGAACTCGACCACTGGCTTCGGCGCCGGGTGCGCATGTGCTACTGGAAACAGTGGCGCTACGTGCGCACCAAGGTCAAGAACCTGTTGGCTCTGGGAACGAGCAAACGCCAGGCGATCCTGACGGCGATCAGCAGCAAGAGCTACTGGCGCCTGTCGCGGACGCTGGCGACCCAGACCGGGATGACCAACGATTGGTTGAAACGCCAAGGGCTCATTTCCGTCCGCGCCCTGTGGATGAAGGCCCATGGCTACGCCTGACATCGTCGTGTGCTCCCTTCTCGTGAACCGCCCGGTGCGGACCCGCACGCCGGGTGGTGTGGGGACCGGGGGTTAGAAGCCCCCGGTCACCCGATTACTAAGAGTTAAGAAAGTAGCCATATACGAGCCTCCCTCACCCCGTCCCTCTCCCAGAGGGAGATGGGTGTACGTGACATTACTTTGTTGAAACTTAGTAGGTCTCGCTCGGCGACGGAGGAAACTGTATTCCAAGCGACCTGCCATATGCCTCTATCGCCCGCGCGGCGGTAAGGCCGAATCGCCAAAGAGTAATGATCGTGTCGTACAACTCGTGAGCCTGCAAGCGAACCCGTTCGCCAATCTTGAAGTGACGCTCGCTGTCAACGAAGTGTAGTTCCAGCATTGAGTCTTCCGTGGTCACTATGCCCGGTCGGTCAATAACAAGTTCCTGGCCGGTCTCTTGGCCGCGAGCAACGAACTTTGCGTGCTGGAAGGTGATCTTTAGAGCCCCCGTTTCATCAACATCGAGAGTGGATACCACGCCAAGTCTGTGGACTACACATGTGCGAGCCTTGTTCAGACTCAAGATGTTCGCGTTGAAGCGAGTGGCTATTCCGAACTGTCGTTCAAGTTTCTCGAGTTTCTGCGGAAAGTGCAGTTTGTGATTCGTGCGGGGAAGGTCGTGGAAGACGCGGTGAAGCTCGGCAGCCTTCGCGCAACCCTTTGCCGCCAATGGGAGTACCTCGCAGACTTGGAGGCACTCATCCAGAAACAGGCCTGCTCCCTCGATCGCGTCTCGAAGGAATCCCCGTAGCAGCCAATCCTGGGCCTCTGTCTTGGCTTCGTCGTGGGTGAGCTGGGCGCCGTTTGCGGGTACGAAAGCGCCAAACTCTCGTTGCTCTGCCACCTGCTCGGCTGTCACTCTCTCGCAGCCGACTTGTAGCACTTTAGTCATGTCGAGCTGATGCTGCAGGCGACGAAAGAAGGTGGCTTGCAGCGCGACTAGGTCGATGTGGATGTTGAGGGGATCGGGCGGCATTTGTGAGGCCTAACAAGTAATTGAATAGTTTCCGTTCATCCCAAATAATCCATTAGCCATTTTTTCCTGATTTTGATGCAAGCTATTGGCGGGCGTATCGGCGTTTGGGCGAGACGGTTTCTAATGGCGGTCATTAGAGAAATCTTTTGTGGATCATTGGGATAGGTGGTGCTCATGGCGGGTTCTGTGCTACAGGGAGAGGGATTTTCGGTCAGTTTCAGCCACCGTGAGGTGACGGCCTGGGGTGGTTTGGCGCTGTTCAAGCAGATGCTTGACAGCATGGGATTTCGGGAAGCAGCGGCGCGCTGGGGATTGCCCGAGCCGAAGTCGAACCGGGGCTATGCGCCGCTGCAACTGATCGAGCAGTTCATCGTCTCGATCTGGTGCGGCGCCTGCCGCTTCGCGCATGCCGAAACGGTGCGCATGGACAGCACGCTGGTGCGGCTGTTTGGCTGGGCACGTGCTGCTGGCCACAAGGCCATCATGCGCCTGTTTGGCCGCTTTGACATGCTCACCAACGAACGGGTGCAGGCCGAGGCCTACCGCTGGTTCTTTGGCAAGATCAGCGCCTTGAAGCAGGTGACGCTCGACGTGGATTCGACGGTCATCACCCGCAACGGCGAGCAGGAAGGGGCGGCGCGTGGCTACAATCCCAACCGGCACGGTCGGGCCAGCCATCACCCGCTGCTGGCCTTTGTTGCCGAAGCGCGCATGGTGGCCAACTTCTGGCTGCGGCCGGGCAATGCGCACAGCGCCAACAACATCCTGCCATTTCTCGAATCGACCCTGCACCATCTGGGCGACAAGGCCGTTGGCCTGCTGCGTGCCGATAGCGGCTTCTTCGACGAGGCCATCCTGTCGGCCCTGGAAGGCAAACGGATTCCCTACATCATCGCAGCCCGGCTGACCCAGCCGCTGCAACGGACGATCTATCAGGCCACCGGCTGGTGGGCGCTGGAAACTGGGCTGGAACTGACCGAACTGCGCTACCACGCGGCAGGCTGGCAGAGTGAACGGCGCTTGATCGTGGTGCGTCAATCGGTCAAGCGCAAAACGGCGCCGGGCAAGACGCTGTCGTTGTTCGCCGACGATCCGGACATTCAGGGCTGGCGCTATGGAGCCTTCGTGACCACGCTTGATCTGCCGATGGTGGAGGTCTGGCGCACCTATCGGGGACGAGCGGACTGTGAGAACCGGATCAAGGAACTGAAAGCCGACTTCGGACTTGATGCGTTCAACATGCGCGACTTCTGGGCCACGGAAGCCGCACTGGGCTTTGCCATGCTCGCCTACAACCTGATGAGCCTGTTTCGGCAGGCCGTCTTGCGCTCCCGGATTCAGCATACGCTGTCCACCCTGCACGGCCTGGTGCTCGCCATCGGTGGCGCGTGGCATCAAGATACCAGCCAGCATCGTTTGATGCTGTCCGTGCCACGTAAAAAACGCGCCTGGTTCGCCGGCCTCTGGGCCAATGCCTCCGCTCCCCCCTTCATCCCGGGGCTGCAAAATGGCTAATGGACAATTTGGGTTCATCTTTCCCGGCTTTCTATCATGCCGCCTGGAGCTTGCCAACGTGCCTCGGCATTCTTGGTCCATCCTTCGGTCTATCATCCCTTCCCGCCAAGATAGACGGATCCGGATTGCATCACAGGCTGGCCCCTCCCACCGAACCGATCCGTCTGCGAGACCCTGGCGGCACGCCACGGCGCCTTGGCGCCAAAGCAGCCCGTCCTCTCCGAGGGCCGCGCTTCTCTTGGCGTAACGTCACCCACGAAGCTTTCGTCATCGACGTTCGGAGGCCGGTGAGTTCCGGGCGCAACCTCCGGTCCCAAGGCTTTTGCCGGGAATGGCCCGTCGAGAGGCGGCTTTGACGCTCGGGGCGCTCGCGGCAGTCGGGCGGCTTTTTCTTTGGTTACGCTGTGGCGCGGCCTTGCTGCCGCAAACCCTTCTGGCGCGGGAACCCGATTCAAGTGTTCATCGCCGTGGCGACGCTTCGCCGATCTTCCTGCCTCCCGCCATCAACGCCGCTCAGAAAGTCGGGCAATGGGGGGGCTGTGATCCCAGCGCGGCGGCCACCATCACCGCGGCTTCGGCGATCTCGATGCTGGCGCCGAGGGTATCGCCGGTGCAGCCGCCGAGGCGCCGCTGCATCATGGCCCGCAGTATCCAGGCGACCGCCGCGACCACGAGTAGCGGCCAGGGCCCGAGCGCGGCCAGCGTCGCCGCCGCCGCGAACAGCACGGCGAAGAGGGCCGGCCGCCGCGGCAGATGCTCCGCCAAGGGGCTGCCCAACCCGCCTTTGCGCACATAGGGTGTGGTGATCAGGAGGGCCGGAACCAGGCCGCGCGCGGCCAGCGGGGCGATGAGCAGCGGCAGTCCGCCGGCAAGCTCGGCGATGGCGCCGAATTTCACCAGCAGCAGCAGGACGACGGCGGCGACGGCGATCGGCCCGGAGCGCGGGTCCTTCATGATTTCCAGGCTGCGCTCCGCATCGCCGTGGCCGCCCGCCCAGGCGTCGGCGCTGTCGGCAAGGCCATCGATATGCAGCCCGCCAGTGACGAGCACCCAGACCAGCAATACCAAGGCCGAAGCCAGCGCGGGCCCGGCATCCTCCAGCAGCAGCCGGACGGCCAGCAGCATCGTGCCGATCAAGAGCCCCACCGCGGGATAGAACACGACCGACCGGCCCACAGCGCGCGGGGAGAAATCCACAGCGCGAGGCACCGGCAGACGGGTCAGGAACTGCACCGCCAGCCAGAAAGCCGAGAGGTTCAAGGCTGGCCACCGTGGAACACCAGCCGCGGCGCATCCTCGCCGTCGCGGACGATGCGGCTCAGACAGGCATGGGGGACGTCGATCCCGAACAGGCGGCTCGCGGGGAATTCCAGCACCCGGCGCAGGATGGCGCGGATGGGGCCGGCGTGGGTCACCACCAGCCAGTGCCGCTCGCCGGGCAGGCCCAGCAAGTCCTCCCAGGCCGCGGCCACGCGGGACTCGAAATCGGGGTAATGCTCGCCGCCGGGCGCAGGATTGCAGTCCGGACGGCGCTGGAAGTCCAACAATGGCTCGCCGTGCCGCTCGTACAATTCCGACCAGGGCCGCCCTTCCCATTCGCCGAAGCCCAGTTCGCTGAAGCGCTCGTCGATCCGGAGCTCCAGGCCGAGCCGCCCGGCCAGCTCGCCGGCGAATTCGGCACACCGCAGGAGGGGTGATGTGGCGATGCCGGTCCAGGGCGGACGCTCCGGCAGCATCGCCCGCAGCTGCGACCAGCCCCGGGCATCGAGGGGAACGTCGCATCCCCGGCCCAGGCACAGGCCGCCATCGACCTCGCCGTGGCGCAGCAGATCGATGGTGACGCGGCTCATCCGCCCGACACCCCGGCCTCGGCGAAGGTGGCCATCTCGTTGTGCAGGGCACAGGCCGCCCGCAAGAGCGGCACGGCCACCGCCGCCCCGCTGCCTTCGCCCAGCCGCATGCCCAGATCGATCAGCGGCTCCCCGCCCAGCGCTTCCAGCACCAGCCGATGGCCCGGCTCGGCCGAACGGTGGGCATAGAGGAACCAGTCCGCGCAGGCCGGCTGCATGCGGACCGCCAACAGGGCGGCGACCGTCGCGATGAAACCGTCCACCAGCACCGGAATCGAGGCCGCGGCGGCGGTCAGATAGGCGCCGGTCAGCGCGGCGATCTCGAATCCCCCCAGGCGGCGGAGGATATCCGCCGGATCGCACAGGGCTTCCCCATGCAGCCGCAAGGCCGTTTCGATCACCTCGCATTTGTGGCGGATGCCGGCGCCGTCGAGCCCGGTGCCGGGACCGGCCAGCCGGTCCGGCCCGACGCCGAGCAGGGCGCAGGCCAACGCCGCGGCGGAGGTGGTATTGGCGATGCCCATTTCGCCGCCGATGAAAAGCTGCGCGCCGTAGCGCCTTGCGCGCATGACCGCTTCCGCGCCAGCCGCCAGCGCCCGGTCGCGCTGGGATGCCGACATGGCGGCGGCGCGGGTGAAGTTGGCGGTGCCGCTGCCGGCGCGGGCGTCGATGATGCCGGGGCTGGCGAGCGGCTCGGCCACGCCGGCGTCGACCACCTCCAGCACCGCGCCGATCTGCCGCGCCAATACGCTGATGGCGGCGCCTCCCGCCACGAACACACGGCCCATCTCCCGGGTGACCGACGGGGGATAGGCGGAAACGCCCTCCTCGGCGACGCCATGGTCGGCGGCGAACACGCTGATCCAGACCCGGTCCAGCGACGGACGCCAGCTCGCCTGCATGGCTGCAAGGCGCGCCGCCAGCTGCTCCAGTCGTCCCAGCGATCCCGGCGGTTTGGTGAGTTCGGCCTGGCGCTGCAAGGCTCGGCGGAAGGCTTCGGCGCAGGGCGGCGCGATAGCGGGGACGATCCAGCTCATGAGGCCCCCTTCAGCAGGAGGGGCAGGCCGGCGGCCATCCACACCACCCGGTCGCAGAGGGCGGCGAGTTCCTGATGCAGCCAGCCCGCCTCGTCGACGAAGCGGCGCGCCAGCGGATTGGCGGGCACGATGCCGTGGCCGACTTCGTTGCTTACGAGGCAGACCGGGCCCGCCAACCCCGGCAGCACCTGCAGCAGCGCCTGCCGTTCGCGCCGGAACACGTCCTCGCCCTCGGCCAGCAGATTGCCGAGCCAGAGCGTCAGGCAGTCCACCAGGACGAAGCGGCCGGGGCCGGCGTTGTCTTCCAGGCGGGCGGCCAGTGCCAGCGGCTCCTCCACGGTCAGCCAGGATTCGGGACGCCTCGCCCGGTGGCCGCCGATACGCGCCGCCATTTCGGCATCGCCCGCCACGGCGGTCGCGACATACACGACATCCAGCCCCGACAACACGGCGCGCTGCTCGGCGTGGCGGCTTTTCCCCGAGCGCGCGCCTCCCAGTATCAATTCCTTCATGCGTTCGTCTTTTTTCCGATCCGGCGGCCATGCCCGCCGCATGGCCCATTGTAAGCGCTCCGCCAGGCCGGGACCGCGGACGAAGTTCGGCGGAGGCACCACCCCCAGCGCGGGACTGATCCAGCGCAGCAGCACCTGAACCCCGACGATGCGGTTGTCCGCCGTCGCCATCTGGGGCTGGAAATGGCAGTCGAACGCTCCCTTTTCCCGCGCCGTATTCAGACATGACTCGCGCGTGACACGCTCGACCCCGGTCGAATTCATCGCCTCCGTGAACAGCGCGAGCCGGTTATGCCCTTCGCGCTTGGCGTGGTCCATGGCCGCGTCGGCCTTGCGCATCAGGCCTTCGGCCGTCGTATCGTGTTCGGGGAACAGGACGCCGCCGCCAGCGCGGGATCGCGCAGAAAGCGGTCGAGGATGGCGAGGCAGGGAGAATCGCGATGATAGGGCGGGAAGCGCCGGGCGAGCACCCGAACCCGGGCGTCGAGATCGGGATGGCCGTGGCCTGCTCCCGCCTCGATGGCGCTGGAATCCGACATGGCAGAGAGGCTCCCTGCTTCGATTCGCTTGGGAAGCCCCCCATAGCGGCCGACCGTTACCACCATGTGAAAGGCCGGGCCTTGCCGGGGGAGACGGCTAGGCGCGTTCGGTAGGGCCGGCGTTCAGTTCGATGAATTTCCGGTAAAGGGTGTCGTGATCTTCCCGGTAATCGGGATCGGGGTGAATGCATTCCACCGGACACACTTCGACGCACTGGGGCCGTTCGAAGTGCCCCACGCATTCGGTGCAGCGGGCGGGATCGATCATGTAGATGTCCTCCCCCTGCGAGATGGCCCCATTGGGGCACTCCGGCTCGCAAACGTCGCAGTTGATGCATTCGTCGGTGATGATCAGCGCCATCTCGCTTCCACAGTCGATGAGAGTTGGTCAGCCCTTACGATAGAGCGTACGGATTTTGGGTTTGCCGCATTCGGCGGCGTGCCGGTTGATGTGTTCGGCCACCTGGATCAGATGGGCGTTCAGGGCGATGATGTCTTCCAGCAGCATGCGCGCGGTCTTGTGATCGAACAGCGTCAGAACGTCATTGTTCCGCTCCATGCTGTGGCTGAGCATCCGGCACAACTCGCCGGAAAGGCGATGGCGCTTGGACGAGAGTTCGTTGAACGTCTCCAGGCTCGCGTAATAGCGGCCAAGCGCTTCATAATCCGGTTCCATCAACATACCCTCCACGCTTCGGCTGAGGTGATTTTATGGCCCGATGCCCGGCGGATGTCAACGTACACCGTACTTGCCGAGGCGGGGGAACGAGGCGCATAGTGGGGTTTTTGGGCGCCGCGCGTCGCCCATCTACGACATGATATGGTCACACAGGGATTGTAGCGTCTTTCCGGAGCAGCGGCCGGCGGCATCCCTGTTTTCAACATCTGGACCCGCACTTTAAGGAGACGGAACACCATGCGTACGATCGCAAGCAAAACCGGCCTCGGCAGGCTGAAGTACGTCGCATTGCTTATCGTTCTGGCAAGCGCTTGGGCAAACCCGGGCAACGCGGCGCCACATCCGCTGCCCTGCTCGGATGAAATCGCCAAATACTGCAAAAACCTCCGCATCGGCGGCGGACGCATACAGAATTGCCTGAAGGAGCACAAGGCGCAGCTCTCGCCGGCATGCCAGTCGGGCCTGGAAGCCTCTCTCGCCAGGCATCGGGAGATACAGGCCGCCTGCGGGGCCGATGTCGAGCGCCTGTGCAAGGACGTTCGGCCGGGCAAGGGGCGGGTGGCGAACTGCCTGAAAGAGCATCACCGCCAGGTTTCCTCCGCCTGCAAGGACGTGCTGGCTGCCGCGCGCAAGGCTGGCGGCCGGTCGAAACCCCACTGAATCCAAGGAGTCAGCGCATGAACGTGGAGAATTCGACCCAATCGCGCCGTGCCGGCACCGCGGGTTTTCTGCTTCGCCTGGGCATGGCGGTCGTGCTCGCGCTGGGTGCCGCTTCCAGCGTCCAGGCCTGGGAAGAATGGGAAGACGAAGCGGACAACCCCATCCAGGTGCAGTGCTACCGGGTGGAGCGCTGGGGCGACGGCTACAACCTCGAGCAGATCGGGAACGTCACCGTGCACAGCAATCAGCAGGCGGCCCTGATCTGCAACAACATGGAATATGCCTGTCGGGGTCGCTGCATCGCCTGCGCCCACGACTACGATTACTACGAAGACATCTGCATGGACCTGTCCGGACGGCAATTCGTCAAGCCGTGACCCGTTCCCTCGGCGCACAAAGGGCTGCCGTGCCCGCTGCCGGAGGATTGAACAGAGGCGGAACAGAGTACGTCCTCCCTACCGTGCGGCACGGTTTTTTCGCCCCCGGGGACGGGAGCTGAAGCCGTGCTGGCCGACTGCTTCGCCCGTCCGCGGTTGGTAGCGGCATTCGCCGCCGTCATATTTCTACTCCTCGCGGCATTCGGCGAGTACGTCGTCAGGATCGAGGCGGAACGGCTGCGGGTCATCTCGCAAAGCCAGGTCCTTGCCGAAGCTTCGGCGATACGGGCGCGGCCGAGACAGCGCCCTCTCGGCGTGGGGCGGGCGTGGGGCGGCATGTTCACTCGCCCGCCAGAAGATCCGCCTTGTCCGTCCGTTCCCAAGGCAGCGCCGTGAACGAAGCCCCGAAATGGCCATGGCCCGGCAGCATGCGGTAGAAGCTGCCCCGGTACTCGGCGGGCAGCCGCCGCAGATTGAAATCGCGGACGATGGCGCCGAGCCGGAAATCGAAACGCTTCTCCAGCCTCTGCTTGATGATGTCCTCGCCGATGCTGCCGGTCCCGAAAGTCGACACCTGCACACTGACCGGGCGCGCCTGGCCGATGGTGTAGCTGAGCTGGACCTCGCACTCCTCGGCCAGCCCCGCCGCGACCACGTTCTTCGCCGCATGGCGGGCCGCATAGGCGGCCACCCGGTCGATCCGCAGCGGCCCCTTGCCGCTCAGGGCCGACCCGGCATGGCGGGCATAGCCACCGTAGGTGTCGCTCGCGCTCTTGCGTCCGGTCATTCCTGAATGCGCCGCGGGTCCGCTGCGGTGCAGCATGCCGCGCGGGTTGACGAAGATTTCGGTCTTCTTGTCGGGCCGCACCGCTTCGCCTTCGAACGCCGGCGCGATCACCCATTTGTCGAGATCGCCACGCAGCGCCTCCAGACTCAGATTCGGTACGCCGTGGGTGCCGGCGATCAGGGTGATGCTGTGGATGCGCGCCGGCTTGCCCTGGTCGAATTCGACACCGACCTGGGTCGTGCAATCCGGGGAAAGATAGGGCACCTCGCCGCGCCGCCGCGCCCCGGTCAACTGCCGCGCCAGGCGGCGGGCCAGCACGATGGGCAGCGGCAGCAGCTCGGGCGTCTGGCTGCAGGCAAAGCCGAACTGGGTCACCTGGTTCTTGACGGTGAGCTTATCCAGTTCCTTGTCGGTCATTTCCGCTTCGTCGCGCTGAGCGCGGCTTTCCAGCGACTGCACGATGAAGCTGGTCACCACGGTGGACTCGGGCGCGGAGAATTCTTCCGGATGGTAGCCGATGTCCTCGATGGTGCGCCGCGCCAGCTCGGGGATGTCGACCACCGCGGTCGAAGCGAAGCGCGCCGCCAGGAAGATGACGCTCTTCGACAAGGCGCACTCGGTCACGACCCGGGCGTAAGGATCCTGCTGCAGGAACCGGTCGACCACCGCATCGGCGATGATGTCGCACACGCAATCGGGATGGCCTTCGGTCACCGCCTCGGAAGTGAACAGGAATGTCTTTTTCATGCGCGGTTCTCGCTTTCGGGTTCCTTGGAAGGGAGCAGTTTGATGGCTTCATTGGCCACGAACGGGAGCACCGAGCCGGCTGCGATCGCCGCCCAGTCCGCCGGGCTGATCGGCGTCAGCCGCAACAAGCCCCGCAACGGCGGGAACACCCCCGCGAATGCCTGCAGCGCCACGGTCGCGGCGACGCCGGACACCAGCACCGGGTTGCCCGGCCGCGCATCCAGCACCGTCGTCCGCTCGGAACGGCAACTGATCGCGTGGAACATCTGGCCTACGGTCAGCGTCATGAAAGCGTGGGTGGAGGCCGCAGGCCCCAGCCCGTAGCGCGCCAGGCTGTAGCCGTAGACGCCGAGGGTACCGGCCGAGATCACCAGGGACTGGCGGAGCAGCCGGAGCAGGTCTTCGCGCCGGAAGATCTTTTCCTTCGGATCGCGCGGCTTCTCCTTGAGCACGTCGCTTTCCGGCGGCTCCAGGGACAGGCCGACGGCCGGCAGGATGTCGGTGACGAGATTGATCCACAAGAGCTGCATCGGATTCAGCGCTTCACCTGCTCCGATCGCGGTCGCGATCACCATGATCTCGATCTCGGCGAGATTGCCGCTCAGCAGATACGCCAGGCTCTTGCGGATGTTGCGGTAGATCGTCCGGCCCTGCTGCACCGCGATGATCATGGTGTGCAGGTTATCATCCTCCAGCACCACATCGGCCACGGATCGCGCCACGTCGCTGCCGTTGCCGAGCGCGACGCCGACGTCGGCCGCCTTCAACGCCGGGCCGTCATTGATGCCGTCGCCGGTCATGGCGACCACCCGCCCGTTGGCCTGCAAAGCCTGGACGATGCGCAGCTTCTGCGCCGGAGCGACTCGCGCGAACACCGTGGTGTCGCGCACGATGCCCTTCAGCACGTCCGGATCGAGTTCGTCCAGGTTGGTCGAATCGACGATTTCCAGCGGCTTCTTGCCGTTGAGATTGAGCCGCGAGCCGAACGCGAAGGCGGTGGCGCTCTGATCACCGGTGATCATCACGGTATCGATGCCGGCATCGTGGAACTGGGCCATCAGCTCGGCCATACCCGGCCGCATGGTGTCCTCCATGCCCACCAAGCCCAGCCAGATGAGCTTGTCGGAAATCGCCGCGGTCGAGGTGTCCTTGGAGTAACCGTAGGCCATGCCCAATACCCGGAGCGCCTGGCCGGCCATGAATTCGTTCTGCTCCACGATGGCCGCCCGCAGGTCCTCGTCGAGGGCCACCAGTTCCGTTCCCTCCATGCACCGGTCGCACAGCGCCAATACATGAGGGGGGCTGCCCTTGATGGCGATGAGATGTTCCTCGCCGCCGGTGTCGTGGACGGTCAGCATGTACGGCCGCCCCTCGGCCCGATGTACGGTCTTGACCAGCGGCAGGCTTTGACGCAGCACCGCGACGTCCTCGCCGGCATGCATCGCCATTTCCACCAGCGCCATTTCGGTCGGCGAGCCGTCCAGACCCGGCCGGCCGCCATTGCCATTCAGCTGCACCTCACTGCACAAGGCCACGACCTGCATCAGGCGCCGTAAATCTTCCGCCTCGGCCGGCACGACCACCTGCCCGTTCGAGCGGAATTCGCCCGAGCCGGACACGGTGATGTCGCGCGTCAGCGTCTTGAGGCTGACGACCCGCATACGGTTCTCGGTCAGCGTGCCGGTCTTGTCCAGGCACAGGGTCTGCACCGACCCCAAGCTTTCCACCGATGGCAGCTGGCGGATCAGGACGTGGCTCTTCTTCATTTCCCGGATGCCCAGCGCCAGTGTGGACGTCGCGACCGTGGGCAGGCCTTCGGGAACGGCGGCGACCGCCAGCGAAATCGCGGTCTTCAGCATTTGCAGGGCGGGCGCTCCGCGCAACACCCCGAGTCCGAACACGAACACGCAGATGCCGCTGGACGCCAGTGCCAGCTGCTTGCCCATGTCGTCGAGCTGGCGCTGCAAGGGGGTTTCCGGCGTTTTCACCTCGCCGACCAGCGACTGGATCAGACCGATCTCGGTGTGGCGGCCGGTCGCCACCACGATCGCCCGGCCGCTGCCGCCGGTCACGATGGTGCCCATGTGCAGCATGTTCTTGCGGTCGCCCAGGGGCGTGTCCTTGGCGCCGACGAAGGCATGGCGTTTGCTGACCGGCAGGCTCTCGCCGGTCAGTGCCGATTCGTCGACGGTGAGCTGGTTGCTGCTCAGCAGGCGGGCGTCCGCCGCAACGTAGGAGCCGGGCGAGAGCACCAGGATGTCGCCCGGCACCACCTCTTCGAGGGCGACCGAAAGCTTGACGCCGTCGCGCATGACGACGGCCTGGGTCGGTCCGATCTTGCCGAGGGCGTCGATCGTCTTCTGCGCCTGGGACTCGGTGACATAGCCGATCACGGCATTGATCAACACCACGCCGACGATCACCACGGCGTCGGCCATGCCGCCGGTGGCGAGGGAGACGGCAGCCGAAAGCCCCAGCAGGGCCACGGGAGGACTGGCGAACTGTTCCAGGAACATCGCCACCGACGAGCGCTGCTTGATCTCGGTCAGTACATTGCGTCCGTACTGCGCCAGCCTGTCCATGGCGACGGTGGAACTCAGGCCGTCCCGGTTCGCCGAGAGGCGGGACAGCACATCTTCGGCATCCAGGGCATGCCAGCTCGGTTTGTTTCGGGCAACCTCCCCGCCGCTGACGACGGCCCATTGCGGCCGGGGATCGGCCGCCGGACGCTTGCGCCGGCCCCTTTTCTGCTCCGCTGCTCTTCGACTCGGTTTCGGCGCAGGCGCGTAAGCCGAGAACGGCGCTCCGTGAATGCGGGCGCACCGTTCCAACTCGACGAGCACCTCGGCCACCGGCCGCTGCGGGTCGAACACGACCAGGGCATTGCCGGTGACCGGATTGGCGCTGACGATGCGCAGCGCATCGGCTTCGGCCGGCAAGGCTTCGAGCGCCCGTTGCATTTCGTCGCAGCGGTAAAGTCCCAGCACCTTGACGCGCAGCCGGCCGGGGGCGGGCGCCCGCAGCACGCTGACCCGGCCCCCGCCGGAAAGCGGCGCAGCCACGATCGTATCGGCCGCATAGAGGTTCTTTTCCATTGTGTTCATTTCCACACCAAGGTCCTGGCGGTCATCGCTCATGCTGGCCGGGAAAAGCAGATTGTTCGACGAGCGGAAGGAGGGAGTCATCCGGAGGCATCCATCTGCCCGGAAGATTAAAGAGGGTTCATTACACTTTCGTGACTCGCCGGCGACCGCCACCGGCAAAGCGGAAGCGCCCATTGCCCGGCCATACTGTGCCAAAGCACAATGCCGTTCCACAAGGTTTCGCCGCCCGGAGCATGCCGTGAATTCCCACATCATCGTACGGACATTGGCGGCCTCCGCCCTGTCCGGTCTCTCCGTCATTCATGCCGCCCGTCCCTATGCGGCGCCCGGTCCCGCGGTTGCACCAGACCACGGGCAAACCATCGAAGTCAAGATCATCGCGGTCAACGACTTCCACGGCCATCTGCGGCCGCCCGGAAACCTGATGCTGAACGATGCCGCCGTGGCCGCCGGCGGTGTCGCTCATCTCGCGGGGTACCTCCGCAAACTCAGGGCCGCCCATCCGGACAACGTCCTGGTTTCCGCCGGCGACCTGATCGGCGCCAGCCCGCTCATTTCCGCCAACTTCCAGGACGAGCCCACGATCGAGGCGATGAATCTTCTCGGCCTGGACTTCAACGCCGTGGGAAACCACGAATTCGACGAAGGCCGCGACGAGCTTCTGCGCATGCAGAGCGGCGGGTGCCATCCCGTCCTGCAACGCGCGGGCCGGTCCTGCCGCGAAAGGGGACTCAGCCCCACCATCCGATCACGGGTGGGCAGGAAATTCAAGGGCGCGGACTTCCGCTTCCTGGCCGCCAACGTCTTCGACCGAAAGAGCGGCGGAACGCTGTTCCCGCCCTACGGCATCAAGCAGTTCCACGGCCGGGACATCGGCTTCATCGGCCTGACCCTGAAAACCACGCCGAACCTGGTCAAGCCGAGCGGCGTCAAGGACCTCGAATTTCGCGACGAAGCGGAAACCGTCAATGCCCTGGTTCCCGTCCTCCGCTCCAAGGGGATCGAAGCCGTCGTCGTGCTGATCCACGAAGGCGGACATCCCGGCGGCGGCCCGGACGGCTGCGGCGGCATCGCCGGACCGATCGTGGACATCGTGCGCCGGCTCGATCCGGAAGTCGACCTGGTCGTCAGCGGCCATACCCATGAGACCTATGCCTGCCGCCTGCCCAACGCCGCCGGCGAGCCGGTGCTCGTCACCAGCGCTCACGACTACGGCCGCCTGGTCAGCGACATCGACCTGGTGCTGGACGCGAAGTCCGGCGAGGTGGTTTCGACGGCGGCGCGCAATCTCGTGGTAAGCCGGGAAATCACGCCGGAGCCGCTGCTCGCCCGGCTGGTCGAAGATTACGGCCGGCTTTCCCGGCCGATCGAGGAACGGATCATCGGCCGCATCACCGCGAGCTTCACCCGGGCGCCCAACGCAGCCGGCGAATCCGCCCTGGGCGACCTGATCGCCGATGCTCAACTGGAAGCCACGCGCGGCCGCAAAGACGGCGGCGCCACCGTCGCCTTCATGAACAGCGGCGGCATCCGGGCCGATTTTTCCTACGCCCTGGAAACGAAAGGAAGGGTACGCTACCGTGAAGCATTCGACACTCAACCGTTCGGCGGAACGCTGGTCACGATGAGCCTGACGGGAGCGCAGATCGAACAGCTCCTGGAACAGCAGTTCCCCGGCTGTCCGAACGGCCAGCCGGGGAACCGGATTCTGCAGGTCTCCGCCGGCTTCGAATACACCTGGCGCGCCAGCGGGCAAGCCTGCGACAAGGTCGATCCGGCCTCCATCAGGCTCGGCGGCAAATCCCTCGACCCCGGCAAAACCTACCGGATCGCCACCAACAATTTCCTGGCCGACGGCGGCGACGGCTTCAGCCTGTTCACCCAGGGCACCGACCGCCTCGCCGGCATCCCGGAGTTGTCGGCGCTTGAGCGCTATTTCCGCCGGCACTCGCCGCTGACGCCGGGGACGCCCGGACGGATCAGGCGCCTGCCTTGACCCGCCGTTGGGGGAGTCAGTCTATGCCGTATTTCTGGATGCGGTAGTTGAGCTGGTCGCGGGTGAGGCCGAGCAGCTTGGCGGCGCGGGTCCGGTTACCGTTGGTCCGCTGCAGCGCCTGGCGGATGAAGTCGACTTCCATCCGCTCCAGCTCGAATCCTTCGTCCGGAAGCGTGAACAAGGGCATCGCCCGAGCCCCGGAGCGGAGGGTTTCTTCCGGCAGGTCTTTCTCTTCGATCACCCGGCCGGCCATCAATATGGCGA
Source organism: Methylococcus geothermalis (assembly GCF_012769535.1). Classification (NCBI taxonomy): domain Bacteria; kingdom Pseudomonadati; phylum Pseudomonadota; class Gammaproteobacteria; order Methylococcales; family Methylococcaceae; genus Methylococcus; species Methylococcus geothermalis. Next base: position 785,175 of record NZ_CP046565.1, on the reverse strand, counting down.
GGCGCTCGCAGAAGTTCCGCAGTTCCCGGATGTTTCCCGGCCAGGGATAAGCGCTCAGGCGCCGGATCGCCCCCCGATCGAACACCGCCGGCGGGATGCCGTGGGCTTGCGCGAAATGACGCATGAAGTGGTGCAGAAGCAGTTCCACGTCGCTGCCCCGGTCGCGCAGCGGCGGTATCTCGAGCGGAACGACGCTCAGCCGGTAATAGAGGTCGCGGCGAAAGTCGCCCGACTCGATCTTGTCGTGCAAATTCGCGTTGGTTGCGGCGATGATGCGGACATCCACCCGCTGCGGCGAACGCGCACCGATCGGCTGGATTTCCCCGGAATCCAGGAATCGCAGAAGCTTGGCCTGCACGGGTACCGGCAGCGAATTGATTTCGTCCAGGAACAGGGTGCCGCCGTCCGCGGTTTCCAGCCGTCCCGAAAAATCCGAGACCGCACCGGTGAAAGCCCCCCGCCGATGCCCGAACAGTTCGGATTCCGCGACCGAGGCCGGGAGCGCGGCGCAGTTGAGTGTGACGAACGGCTTTGCGGCCCGCAAGCTGCACTGCTGCAGGGCCTGGGCCAGGAGTTCCTTGCCGGTGCCGGTTTCGCCCACGATGAGGACGGTCACATCGGTCGCGGCCACCAGACGGGCGCTGCGGATGAGCGCCTCGAAACCGGGCGACTGGCCGATCAGCACTTCAAACATGGACGCTTTCCCTTATTCTTTTCCGGCCGACGATCAAGCCCGTCTCGACCGCGCTCGCCGCGCACTTCGAAGCATCAGGCGTGCCATGGAGGGGGCATTCGAACATCCGCCTTCGAAACCGGCAAGTCACAGTCTCTCCACCGCGCCCCCGGCAATCGCTCCCCTGCGGCGGAAGCCAACTGAGCGATTAGACACATGACATGCGTCATTTCACACACACACGGGCGTCCTCCACCGCCGAACGCCGGCATTCCGGCACCCGGCCGTTGGCCTGCATATTGCGTATCGGGATCGGACACTATTTCCCGATCACTCTCATCATGAGGTAACGATGACCTACCGTAAGCTCCTGACTTCGATGACGGTCGCCGCCGGCATCGCCGGCAACGCCGTGGCCGGCGACGTCTACCCAAGCTATGGCATCCAGTATGCCGCCAAGCTGATCTTCGACAAGAAGGACACCAAGAACGGCGCGGCTGCGGCCTCCCTTCACTCGGGTCAGACGTTCAACACCCCGAACGACGGCGGCAATGCGACGATGATTCCGCAAACCAAGTCGATGGCCTGGTGCGATCCCGCCGTCACCCCCGCCGGCTACGAGACCAACGGCTGTTACGGCTGGGGCGTGAACGCCAACTGGTATCTGATCGACCTGAGCAAACTCAAGAGCCAGGGCCTGACCGCCGTCTGGGTGACGATCAATGTTGAGCGCTATCAGGGGGCCAAACCGGAAGAGAACGACATCATCCCCGCTCTCACCGTCTACCGCGGCAACCAGACGCTGGGACCGCAAAAGCACTGGTTTCCGAGCGAACTCCAGGGCCAGCCGGAATTCTGGGGCTGGCTGCTGCAGCGGGACACCTTCGTCAAGGGGGATGTATTCAGCTACAACAGCGCCTATGCGACCCCCTCGCAGAATCTCGCTTCCGTCATGGGGAAGTTCAAGCTCAAGGGCGGTACTCAGGATTACCTGACGGTCGCGGTGGGTGGCGACGCCAAGGACCCCAACACCAAACACACCGTCAATTACCAGCTGACCGTCGACGTAAAACAGAAGCAGCCGGTGCAGTAAGACCGCTCGCGCCGCGAATTCGGCCGTTCGCCACCTTCATTTTTAGTCCGACCCGTTTAGGATTCACCATGAAAAGAATTTTCACCGCCCTTGCCCTGGGGCTCGTCTACGCCGCGAACCCGGCGGAAGCCGTCGACATCGTCCCCGCCGACGGCATCACCTATGCCGCGAAATTCGTCTTCCAGAAAAAGGACACCACGTCCGGTGCGCCGGCGCTCTCGGTCTATTCCGGGCAGACCATCGGCACCCCCGGCGATGGCGGCTCCCCCGCCAGCATTCCGACCACCAAATCCATGGCCTGGTGCGATCCGGCCACGAATCCGCCGGCCGGCACCGTTCCTGGCACATGCTACGGCTGGGCCCTGCACTCCAAGTGGTTCCTCATCGACCTCAGCGGCCTGAAGGCCCAAGGCTTGACCAAGCTCAACGTCACCATCAACGCCAAGCGCTACATCGGCGCGGAGACGGCAAAAAGCGACCTGATCCCGGCGCTTACCGTCTGGCGCGGCAATCAGACCCAGGGGCCGCACCTGCATTGGTATCCGAGCCAGTTCCAGACGACACCTGCTTTTTGGGGCTGGCTGCTGAGCCCGTGGACCGACCAATCGAACCCGGGCTACATGTCGGCCTCCGGGGTCGGTCCGCAAACCGTGGCCAGCGTCAGCGGCGTTTTCAAACTCAAGGGGAAAAAAGAAGACTGGCTGACCGTGGCCGTGGGCGGCGATGCCAAGCACGACGATCCCGCCCAGAAGCACGACGTCTATTTCCAGCTCGAGGTCGACGTCAAGCAGGCCAGTAGTGGCGGGGGCGGCGGTGGCGACGTCTTCGACCCCAATGGCTGCGTCGTCGGCAAAACCTGCTGGCATTCAGGGACGATGAACCATTGCATGTCGGTGGACCTGTGCAACCTGCCGCAGTATCAGGGGCAGTGCCAGTGCTACTGAGGCCATGAGTTTTCGGGATACACGGACGTATCCCGCCTTGAGAAGCGGCCCGCCGCCTCCTCCAGACAGGCAGGAATAAGCCTGAACCCCACCTCCCGGACCAACCGGCCCGATCCGGGCCTTCCCGGCCGCCAGCGGGGCATCGAGCCCGCCGGACGGTCTGTCCGTCGCCGATGGTACAACGCCATGCTTTTATCTTCTCGACACCTTGCCTCACTCGCGGTCGCCCTTGCGCTGGCAGCGGCCCTGAACACGGCCTTTTTCGATGAACTCGGGTCGGATTCCCCGATGCTCGGCAATGGGAACGTTGCCGCCCTCCGTTCCGTCCTGGACCGATGGAAAGCCCGGCACGAGCAGCGGGGCGAGGCGGAGATACTGAAGGTTTCTCTGGTCCATTCCCCCGCGCTCTCGGCGGCCACGACGCAGGGCCGCGGCGAGCTGCGCCTCAACTTGCTGACGGGTGCCCTGGAGGTGAAGGCGCGCGGCTTGCCGGCGGAGGGCCATTACGAGGTCTGGCTGGCGGACAACCGCGGCGGCGCCAGCCGGGCGGTGAAACCCGAGGAAGGCGATCGTCTGATCAGGCTCGGCATGCTGACGCGGACGGATGATGGATGGGCGACGCTGCGCACCACTCTCGAACGGGCCTCCCTTGCCGGCTTCGAGCTGGACCAGGCCATCATCGCCCGCCGCGGCGAACCCCTGGAGCAGGGCGGCCTGCTGTTCGGCGCCCCCAACCTCATGCAGCGCGCCTATTTTTCCGCCCAGCCCTGGAGCCTGACGGCTTCCGACGACGAGCCGCGGAAATCCGCCGGCCCTGCCCTGCCCTTCGCTTTCCTGCTGCCGAAGGCCGCGGTCGCGCAGACCCCGTCGGCGGACGCCGCCAGCCTGGAACAACTCATCGCCCGAGGCCGGCAAATCTTCGTCGAGGAAACCTTCGACGGCAACGGCCGCACCTGCGCCACCTGCCACCGGCCGGACAACAACCACACCATCGATCCGCGCTACATCGCGAAACTGCCTGCCTCCGACCCGCTGTTCGTCGCCGAATACAATCCGGATCTCAAGGAGCTGGAGAAACCCACCCTGCTGCGGCAGATGGGCCTGATCCTGGCCAACGTCGACGGTTTCGACAAACCGGGCGTGATGCGCAGCGTGCCCCATCTCCTCGCCTTGCCTACGTCCATCGATGTCGAGGTCTGCGCCGAACACGGCGGCAAGGGCGATTTCTGCGAGGACGAGGCGTTCGCGAACGCCCTGGGCTGGTCCGGCGACGGCTCGCCGGGCACCGGTTCGCTGCGGGAGTTCGCCCTGGGCGCCATCACCCAGCACATGCCCAAGACCCTCGGCCGCGTTCCGCAGGTCGATTTCCGGCTTCCCACGGACGAGGAACTGACGGCGCTGGAAGCCTACATGCTGTCCTTGGGACGCAGCGAGGACATCGACCTTTCCAAGCTCAGCTTCAACTCCCCCTTGGTGCAGCAAGGCAAGCTTCTGTTCGACGTCAAGGAGAACCCGGTGCGGAACGGCGAAGTGGTGCTGGGAGAAACGGCGAACTGCAACGGCTGCCACCAGAACGCCGGGGCCAACAGTTCCACCACCCAGGCCAATCCCACCCGGAACACCGGGGTGGAAAACATGCGTAACCCGCCCGCCTTCCTGCTCGATCCGAAACTGGCCGTGGACGGCGGTTTCGGCAAGGACGAGCAGGTCAGTTGCGGCTTCAGCCAGGACCAGACCTGTTACGGCAACGGCCGCTTCAACACCCCGCCGCTGATCGAGGCCGCCGACACCGCGCCGTTCTTCCACAACAACAGCGTGAACACGCTGGAAGAGGCGATCGCGTCATACAACGGCGATTCCTTCAACCTCTCGCCCGGCGCGAAGACCTCGTCCGGCAAGGACCGGCGGGTCAAGCTCGAATCGTCGCAGGTGACCGCCATCGCGCTGTTCCTGCGAACCTTGAACGCCATTGAAAACATCCGCAGTTCGAACAGTCTTTCCAGGAAATCCATGGACTTGCGCGGCAAGAACGCCAAGGAAACGCTGAAACTCGCCATGGCCGACACGGAGGATGCCATCGAAGTGCTCCAGGGCGGGATGCTGCTCCCCTACCCCGAAGCCCTGGCCCGGCTGGAACAGGCCCTGGCCCTGGAAAGGAAGGCGCTGCACACGGAAATCGGCCCGATACGGAACCTGCGCCTGCACAAGGCGATCGCGCTCAAGCTGCAGGCCAAGGCGTTGATGGTGACGGAGCAGCCTTGAGGATTGTCTTGATCAGCCACACCGTCCAGAGCCCGCCGCGAGAACGGCCTTGGGCAACGCAAGAGGTTTATGACGGAAACCTGGAGCGGCCGGTCGATCGGCCGCTTCTTCGCCGGTCCCGAGCCGCAGCGCCTGGGTGCTCCGCCCTCACGATCATGGGCCCTGGCTCAATCAATAATGAGGCGGCTTTTCGTTCGCCGCCGGGGCAGCCGTCTCGGCCAGCGTCGCTATTTGCTGCACGCGCTCGACCAGTCGCCGGATCTTGGTTTCGAGCTGGTCGATCTGTTTCTGCTGCTGAGTGACCACGTCGTTCAAGGCAAGAACCGTGTCTTCCAGGTAGGCGAGCTTGGTTTCGATGTCGACCAGCCGCGCCTCGCTTTCCGCCGCCATGGTTTACTTTTTTGCCTTCAGCAGATCGGCCAGGCCGGCGAAGGCATTGTGGGTCAGCGTCGAACCCTGCCGCGCCCCCGCCTCCACTTTGCCGGTCAGATCCGCGGTGAGGTAGCGTTGATGTTCGTTGTCGTGACAGTAAAGGCACAGCAACTCCCAATTGCTGCCATCGGCGGGATTGTTGTCGTGGTTGTGGTCACGATGGTGAACCGTGAGTTCACGCAGATTCTTGTGGTTGAATTCGCGGGCGCAACGTCCGCACACCCAGGGATACAGTTTGAGTGCCCGTTCACGGTAACCTTGCTCCCGGTCCTCTCGGCTGCGGCGAGCCTCGGAGACGACACGGTCGAGCCTGTTCAGATCGGGATGGGATTTCTTGGTTGGCATCTCTATTACCGTGGCATTGAATGAATGGGAGTTCCGGCACCTTATTTTACTCTCGAACGCCATCGATCGAGCGTCGGACCGGCTGGGGTTATCGGACTGCCGACCGTTTCTTCCCCATCCCTCTCGCCCCGATGCGCCAAAGCAGCCAAACCGCCGGGATGGTGGCGAGCCCCCAAGAGGCGGCCTGCGGCTGTCGAATCGAGGCGGCAACCGTCATGGCGATGACGGCCAGCAGGTAGAGCAGCGGCGCCCAGGGCCAGCCGATGACGGGGCAGGCTCCCCCTTCCTTGAGACGCAGGCGGATCAGCCCGCATACCGTCGCCGCCGTGCTCAAACCGAGGGTAAAGCCGGTGTAGGTCAGCAGTGCCTTGAAACCCGCGCTCCACAGCAGCGCCAAGGACAGCGCGCATTGCAGAAAGGTAGCCCTCCGCGGCGCGCCGCTTTCATGGACCGAAAACCAGCGGGGAAGAAAACCGTCCCTTGCCATGCATGCATAGACGCGGGGCCCGGCCATCATCATGGCCGAGACCGAGAGGGAAAGCGCCAACCCCACCAACAGGGTCAGAAAATCCGCCCAGACGATTCCGCCCAGGGCGAACGCCGCGACGCGCCCTATATCCGCCTTGCCCGCCAGGGTATCGACCTCGGCGGAAAACATGAAGGCGGTATTCAGCGCCAGATAAAGCGCAGTGACCAAGCCGGTGCCCAACAGCAGAGCCAGCGGCAAGGCACGCTCGGGATCGCGCACTTCGCCACCCAGGTAAACGGCGGCATTCCAGCCGGAATAGCTGAACGAAACCCAGATGAGCGATGAAAAGAAGGCGCCGAAGCCGACCCCCTCGCTCTGCCCGGCAGGGAACGTTTCGATGGCCAGTCGCGGCCAAGCCAGCAGAACGAAGCCCGCCATGAGCGCGAGCTTGAACACGACGGCGAAGTTCTGGACCCAGGCGCCAGCCGGCCCGTGCACGCCGTGCAGCAGGGCGAACGCGCCCAGCAGCAGCGTTCCGGTCAGTTGGGGCGTATGCCAGGGCGTCCAAGGCGCCAGATACTCGCCGAAACCGTAGGCGGCGGCGGCCATGGGCGCGGAAAAACCGACGAGGAGGGAAATCCATCCGGCGACATTGCCGGCGGCGGGATGCAGGGTGCGTGACAGGAAAAGATATTCTCCCCCCGACTCCGGAAAACGCCGCGCCAGCGCGCCGTAACTCAGGGCGCCGCAGGCGGCGATCGCTCCGCCGCACAGCCAGGCCAGCAAGACCAGCCAGGGCGATTTCAGCGCCTCCAGCAGGAATCCGCCGGTGGTGAAAACACCGGAACCGACCATGCTGGCCACGACCAGCAAGGTCGCGGACGGCAGCCCGAATCGCCGGGCCTCCTGCATCACGGGCCGCTCAATGACATGTCACGGCCCTGCCCCCTCCAAGGCTTCGCCGGTCATGGGGACGAACCGGACGGGAAGGACCGCCCGCCGTTCCAGTTTTCCGCCCTGCTTTTTCAGCAGGTACAGGTCTTGCCGATACGACGGCCCCAGCGGCGCGATCATCCGGCCGCCGTCCTTGAGCTGGTCGATGAGAGGCTGCGGCACCTCTCTCGCGGCGCTGGTGACGATGATTGCATCGAAAGGCGCGGCTTCCGGCCAGCCTCGATAGCCGTCCCCGATCCGGACGTGAACATTGCCGTAGCCCAGACGCTGCAGGTCGGCCCTGGCCCTTTGCCCCAGCGGTTCGACGATCTCGATGGTGTAGACCTCCGCCACCAGCTTCGACAGCACGGCCGCTTGATAACCCGAGCCGGTGCCGATTTCCAATACCTTGTCGGTGGGCTTGGGATCGAGTTGCTCGGTCATGAAAGCGACGATGTAGGGCTGAGAAATCGTCTGCCCCAAGCCGATAGGCAGCGCGTTGTCGTTATAGGCGTATTCCCGCAGCTGCCGCGGCACGAATTCATGCCGCGGCACCTCGGCCATCGCCTGGAGCACGCGGGAATCGTTAATGTCGCGCCCGGCGCCCTTGAGCTGCTGTTCGACCATGCGCCTGCGGGCGGCAGCGTAGTCGTCCGGCTGGGCAAGAGCACACCTTACCGGATCCAATCCGGCCCCCAGGCCGAAAAGCAGAGCCGCGGCGACGAACGCCTTGGTCCAAGGTGTCGACGGAACCCTTGGAATCGTCATGGGACGCTCCCTCCTCGAGGTCTCCGCCGGGGCGCAGCCCGGCGAAGGAAATCAGGTCTTCCGCAGAGTATCCAAATTTCGCCGGCGATTCCATCGGCATGCCACCTTAAGCGGCATTTTGCCGGCACGCGAGGCGAATCAGCCGCCCGCCACGTTCAGGTCCAGCTTGGTGACGATACGTTGGTCGCTGACATCGCCGGACACCGTTTTGCCTACCTCGACGCGGTTGCCATCCACCCTGCCTTGCTTCGTCAACTCGCTAGCCACCGCCTGGGCGCGGCGAGCGGCCAAATCCTCCAGAGCCTGGGGCGACAGCGACGCGGTTTCGACCAGGTGGTCGAACAACGCCCGATAGAACCCCTGATCCGCGCTGGGGCGCCCCATCAGGGCGGACACGCGGCCGACGCGGTCGACTTTCTTGCCTCCGGCTTTTTCGTAGGCCGCCTGAACCTGGTCCGCGGCACCCGGACCGCCGCGTTCGTCGGCCAAGTCTTCGAGCGCCAGTTGGGTGGCGGCGCTGTCGAATGGAATCGGCCCCGCCTCCTCACCCGGCGACAGCCGAAAATCCAGCTTCGCAGCGAGCGCCCGCCGCACCTGCAAGGACTTCAGCGCACGCCCGTCCCGTTCCGGATCGACGCCGCCATGCACCTCCAGGCTGAGTTGCGGGCGCTGGGCCAAAGCGACCATGACCTTGTTGAGTTTCTCCAGCTCGGGGGGCTCGATGACCGCGCTGCCCGGCTCGAACAGCACCCTCCCGATTTCTTCGCCGTTGCCGCCGACCAGACGTCCCAGGGCCCTGAACGGCGCGGCCACCGCCTTGGTGACGACGTTGACGAAAGCGTCCCAGATCACGTGCCCGTAATCGAATTGGGGATTGCCGAGATCGCCTTCGACGGGAACCGACACGTCGATCTTGCCCTCGCCGTCGGTCAGCAAGGCGATTGCCAGGTCGAGCGGAAGCGAGACCGCCTTGGGACTCTCGACCCGTTCGCCCAGCACCAACCGTTCCAGAACGATCCTGTTGTCGTTCTTGAGCCGGCCATTGTCGATCTGGTAACGGATGTCCAGGTTGAGCTTGCCCGAGGTCATTTCCCGGCCGGCAAAGGTCGCGCTATAGGGCGACAGCGACGGCATATCGACGTTGCGGAACGCCACGCTGACATCGCCGAAGTTTTTCGGCGCCAGCGGGCTCAACTGACCGTAGACGTTGACCACGCCGTAGCGGTCGACCTGCCCGTGGAACTGGAGCATCGTCCGGGCCGCGGCCTTGGTCGATATGCCGGTCGCCGCGCCGACGAAATCATGGATATGGGTGGCGAAGGGCAGCACCAGCGACATGTCGCCGAAGTCGATGTCGCCCTTGTCGACGCGAATGCTCTCCACCGTCACGAGCCACGGTTTGGGCTTTTCCGGCCGGCGCGGGGCCTTCACGGCCTTCGGCACCGTGCCGCGAGCCGCGCCGCCCAAGATCTTGTCGATATTGGTCGAGCGGTCCTCGAAGATTTCCAAATGCCAGCCCGGCTCGGCGATCCGCACCTCTTTGACCGCAAGCCGTCTGTGCGCCAGGCTGAAGTCGACACCGACCGCGGACAGGTTCTTCCACGACAGGAAGCGCTTGCCGCTCGCGGTCTCCTTCAGAAGCAGCTCGCCCACGCTCACGTCGCCTTTGGCCTTGAGGACAGTGTCGGCCTCCTGCCGGTAGCCGAGTTGCAACTGCGCCGACACATCCGCACGTTCGAGCCGCAGACCGGCGAAGCGGGCGACCAGGGGATGCAGGTGTTGCATATCGATCCGGTCGATCCGGACCTCCGCATCGGCGCGGTCCAGGCTTTGGGACACGGTGCCCGACGCCTTGAAGCTCCCGCCCTGTTTGACCGCGAACGCCGCATCGAACGCGATGGGCAGGCCGGCATCGCTGGCGATCGGCCCCAAGGTCAGCCGCATCCCGTCCAGCGTGTAAGCAATCTCCGGGGTATAGGTCTGGTCGGCCACGGTCACCCCGAAATCCTGCAGGACGAACTGCTGCACCGCGTAGCGCCATCCGCCGGCCTTCGGCGGTTGAGGAGAAGGATCGCCCTGGGACTTCGACACCAGCGCCTCCGCCAAGCGGATTCCGCCTCCGGCATCGCGGACGACGGCGGTGCCGCCGCCTTGCAAGGCGATCCGCCCGACGGCGATTTCGCGCTTGGACAGATCGAGACGCCCGCCCTCCACCGTGGCAAGGTCCAGCGTTGCCAGGCTCTTCCCTTGACCCGACGCAGCCGCCGCGGTCAGCGCGATCCTGTCCAGTCGGGCCGCTAGATCGCTTATCACGATATCAGGGTCGCCGGACCCGGCCTCGATGTCGGCGGCAAACGAGAGCTCGAACGCGCCGACGCCGAGGCCGACGGGCGGATTCCGGCTGGCATCGGCGTAGTCGACGCCGACTTCGGCGATCTCGAATGCATCGATCTCGACCTGCCACGGCGGCCCCGGCTGTCCGCTCGAAGCGGCAGGCCCCGCGCCCGATGAAGCCGGCTTGATCAGCTTCAGCCAGTCGATTTCGCCGTGTTCGTCGACGGCAGCGCGCACGTGGCCTTTCCGTACTTCGAACTTCGGCACACGGACCTTGCGGCTTTCCAGGTCGAATCCGGCATCGCTCGCTACGATGCGGTCGAGAGCCAAGATCGGCGCCGAACCGCGCTCGGGAATCAACTTCAGACCGGCGATTTCCACCGTCATGCCGCTTACGCTCAGACTCAAGCCGCCCTGCCTTTCCGCCAGCTCATAGCGCGCGAAGGCGCCCAACTCCCCTCGAGGTTCGGCGAGGACGATCCGTTCCTTGACAAAGGGCCAGAGGGCCGATAACGGTAACTTTCCGATTGTTACCTCGCCGTCGGAATACAGCGGGTTGATCGAAATCTTGCCTTGCCAATCCAGGACGCCGTGCTCCCGGAATGTCGCGGTCAGATGCTGGGTGCCCTGAACCTCGGGCAAGGTGGAAAGATCGGCGACTTCGACGTCGATGGAATCGACCGTCTCCTCGACAGGTAGCTTTCCCGACCGGTCAGTGAATCTGGCGGAACCGCCGATGATCGCGAGACGTTTGAAAAACAGCGGCAAGGGCTTATCGTCCCGCCGCTCCGATGCCGCCGCTTCGGGCAGGTCATCCGCCACCTTCGCCAGATTCAGCCGGCCATCCGGATCGATCACCAAATCAACCGAAGGCTTTTCGACCAGCAGCTCCGAAAACGTCAACGTCTTGCGGGCCAAGCCGACGGGATCGAGATTGAGCGAAAGACGCTCGAGGCTCAGCAGGTTTGCGCCCGAAAGTTCCTTGAGCGCGACCCCCTTCAGCTCGAGAGTGAACCGGAAAGGATTGAAGCCGACTTCGGCGATCGACAGCTGCCGCTTCAGGTACGCGGCAGCCAGCTTCGGCGCGTAATGCTCGGTCAACCGCGGCAACAGCACGAATCCGGCCGCCGCATACAGTCCTATCGCCGCCAGCATCGCCGCGAGCACCTTGAACCACGGCGTACGCACTAACTGCGGAAGGGATTTCATTCTTGTCTGCCCTGCGCCTCGCATGTCCTACGGGCTTTCTACCATAGGTCGGCATCGCAGCCCAATGACGACGGCGCGATCCGGTGCACATCCCTGTGCAGGTCCGGGCATGGCGGATCAGCTCAACGGGCTGCTTCGGCGAGCGGGACTCGGAAAGTACGGCTCACAAACAGTAGGGCTCCGCGGCCCATTGCTTCAGCACGGCAGCGTCGCGGTCGGGGAGATAGGCGTAATCCTTGGAAAGGTCGCGATGGACCGCTTCGCCGACATGGGGCGACACCAAGCCTTTGAGCATGTGGAAATACCAGGCGAACGGGTAACCCGCCTGGGCGTCGAAGCGATTGAGCAGCGTGGCCAAGGCGTTGCCCTTCTTGCCGTCCGGGCCCTCCAGGCGCGGCACTTCGCGAGTGCGGTTGTGGACGATCTCGACGTTCATGATCTGCTCGCCGTGGCGGCCGATGTGCTGGAACAGGCGCAGGCTCCAGTCCTCGCAGAATACTTTCCGCGGGCCGGCGCTGCTGGCGTTCCAGTCGTCCATGAAGCGCTGGGCGGGATGGCGGTCCGGGCGATGCCGGCCCAACTCCCGCATGAACAGGGCGACCTCGGTTTTCCGCCGGTAGGTATAGCGGGCTGCGCCCACCGCGAAGGGCTCGACCCCGACCGGCTCGATGGGATCGATCAGTTCTTCGAGGTCCTCCGGCGGGTTCGCCGCATCGATCAGGTAGCGGTCCGCCGTTTCCTGTGTCCGGTCCACCTCGATCTGGACGAAATCCTCCGCGCGCGGCCCGGTCTGGGCGACGAGGTAGAGCGTGACGCCGGTGTGGTGCGTGGCGAGGAAGCCGCCTTCCTCGCAATGCGCCAGCAGCGTATTGAAATTCTGCCCGCATTCGATGAACGTGCGCTCGGCCCATTCGCCCATGTCCGCCGCAATACGGGCACCGTTCGGCTTGACGATGCCGCCTAGGCGGTACCATTCGTGCCCGAGGCGCGCGAGGTGCAGCGGAGAGCCGGGATAGGCCTGGCGCATCCGTTCCAGCAGAGCCGCGTCGTCGGACGACGCCAGCGTGTCCTTGCAGAGCTTATCGAGCAGGTGGCCGTCGAACCTGACCGGCGTGTCCGCATCGGCTTCGGGCAAAACTCTGACGTCAGCAATCATCGACCCTCTCCAGCAAGACCTGATTTCGATTGCATTTTACTGCCAAGCAATAACCCGTCAAATCACATGGTTTTGAAGCCGCCCGATGCCTCCCGGCCACGAACGCCGGATCAGCGGGCGAGGTTGGGCACACGTCCCGGAACCGGATCGGGAGAGACGTCCCAGAGCCGCTTGAAGCAGGTGTCGAGACGCGACAGGCGACGGTCGACCGCCTCCAGTTGCGCATACTCCGGAAAACGCCCGGAGCCGCCGTGGCCATACCATGCTTCCATGTCCCGCTTGAGGCGCTCCCGCTCCTGAGCCGCCTCGGCGATCATCCGACGCGCCCATTGCTTGCTGGCCTCGATGCCGATGGGCGCAATCCGGTAGCGCACGCCGGCGTCGAAGATCCGTACGCCTCCGCCTTCGCACACCGTGTCCTTCAGGATTCCGGGATCGGCCACCTCCACACCGGCCAGATAGTCGATGCCGAAATGGTGGAGTTCGGGCAGCCAGGGAACGGTCGGCCCCATCAGCACCGTGGTGGCGGCGCTCGCCAGGGCGGCGAGACGCGGAAAGGTCTTGTTCGGAATCGAAGTGGCCGTGATGAAAACCCAATCGGCCTCGGGCAGCAGGTATTCGCAGGCGGAATCCGGCAGGTCTTCGGGGCCGGGCTGACGTTCCAGGACGGTGACTGTCAGGGAGTGCGTTTCGGCGAACCGGTCCAGCCCCGGATAACGGCCGATCACCACGACTCGCTTGCCTCGCAGCTCGGGGAGGAAATGCTCGAAGACGGCGAGGTTGTTGTTCCCTCCCATGACGGGCGAAAGCGTCTCGCCTTCCGGCAGCATGCCGAGCCGGTGGATGCCGGCATTGACGGCCGCCATGCCGACCGTCGAGCGGTACGGGTCGAAGTCCCGCAGCCAAGCCGCCAGTTCGGATAAGGTCTTGCCCCTCAGGGTGCCGGCCCAGGGGAGGGTACGGGTGTGAATGCCGGGGCTCATCGCGAGCCCGATGGCATCGGCTTCGCAAAGGGTCCAGACCAGGCCGATGACCACGGTGCCGACGGGCACCGGTGCGCCGGCATAATCCTGGAGCAGATCGTAGATTTCGTAAGGGTTCGTCATCCGCGAAGGGGGTGGGCTCAGCCGTCGCGGTTCGCCAATGCCTGGTTCTGTACCCAACGGATCCGTTCCGAGATACCTCTGGGGCTCCGCGCATAGGCCTCCCGCCCCGCATCGAGCGCAGCCTGGACGGCAACGGCCTCTTCCGCCGTGAGAGGCAGCCTGCCGGCCATGTGGGTGGCATCGGGCATCACCGCCAGGATGGCGGCCCGGTTGGGGTGTTCGGCGACGGAAACCAGACGGGTGGCTTCTTTGTGGCCGTCGAGGCAAACGGCCAGTCCGATGACTTCGACCTTGCGGCCGTCCTGCGTCGTTTTGATATAGGTGCTCATCGATATCTGCCTCGTAATAGCTGGTTTCTTCAATGCCTGACCGTCATTTCCGCGGCGTCGGTGCGATTCCGCTCCCGAGATGGGCTGCCGACATAGGACAACGCATGCACCTTGATCAGGCAATATACGTTGTCTCCTTCCCGCAAAGCCATCTCGTTGAGCGCTTTCAGGGAAATGCCCGCCAGCAGGGTGATGCCGCAGTCGATTTGTACCACGGCGTGCCCCGGTGTACGGATGACGGCGCACACTCGGCCCTTGATCTGGTTCTGGATCGACGTCCCCTGCAGATGGTGCTTCGACAACGCGATGTCGCTGGAGCGGATGGACACGTGGGCGGATTCGCCCGGCGTCAGATGCGCGGCCATCGGCAGTACCAGCTCGGTGCCGTGGTAGTAGGCGATGGTGCAGCCATTCTCGGCCTCATGGCCCAGCACGGTCACCGGAAGGATGCTCTCTATGCCCTGCAAGGCCGAGGCGGCGGAAAGGATTTTGTCGGTGATGATTTCATGCGGATCCCCGACCCCCAGGATGCGGCCATTGACCATCAACACCATGCGGTTGGTGAGCTGCAAAACCTCGCCCAGCGAATGGCTGACGTAAATGACGGGGACGTTCAACTCATCGCGAACCCGCGTGAGATAGGGCAGCAATCCCGAGTTGGAGACGCCTGAAACTTCGAGCTGATCATCGAGCAGCAACAGGCGTGGCGCAGGGATCAGCGCGTGCGCCAGGGCAACCCGCTGCCTGTGTCCCGGCGTCAAGGCTTGAACGCCGCTCTCGAGCAAGGGCTCCAGCTCCAGCAGCTCGACCACCTCGCCGACGCCGAAAGCACCGGTTCGAGCCGAATTCTGATGGGCGTCCTGGAGCAGCGCGCGTACCGTCTGCCGCGGGTGGCTGGCCGGATCGAAGCGCACGAGGCCGACCCGGCGGCGGGCGGCGGGCACGCGCACGCCCTGGCGGCTGTCGAAAACCGTATCGCCGCCGAGCCTGATCCAGCCGCGATGCGGACTGACGACGCCGGCGATCATGCCCAGCAGGGTGCTCTTGCCGGCGCCAGGCGGCCCGAAACAGGCAGTCATCGGACTGTCTATGGCCAGGCGGGCGGACAGATCGAAATGGCCCCGCCTCAGTCTTACATCCAGTTCAAGCATCGAATGCTCCTCCGAATTTCGCTCTCCATCATGCCGCCGCCCGCACGGCGAGGCGGCCCGCCAGAAGGGCGTTGACGTTGTAGGCGAACTCGCGCCAGGCTGCGGCCAGGTCGCGGGCCGTGGTTTCCAGATAGTCGGGCGACGGCCGATGCTCGGACGGGAAATTGGACAGCGCGCAGGAACCGCCGTTGAACGCGATCGCTTCGTCGAGCAGGAACTTGTTGAAGCCGACGAAGGGTGCCAGCAATGCTTGCGCCAGCGCCGACAGCTCGGTTTCGACGCTGGCGCCGGGGGCATGGAAGGGCAACTCGCCGAGCCTTGCCAAGGCTTCGCTGTAGACCTGCTCCATCACGCCGAGCACGGCCCGCTGCGTAAGCTGCTCGGTGCGCTGGCTCGCCAGATTCTGGTGGAGCAGACGTTTGTAGCGCTCGAGAACGGCCCCGCGCTGAGTGGCCACCCACTCGCCGAACTCGGCGATGCCTTGCTCGTTCTGCCCAATCCCCGGCGCGACCGAGGGCCGCTCCACGACCATCGCCCTTTGGAGCCGGGCAGCCGCCTCAAGGGCGCCTTCAAGGTAACCGCCGCCGTAGCTCGCGGTCTCCGACCCGCCGAAATGCAGCCGGCCGCCCCATAGCGGCTGCCGCAATACCGGATGGCCGTACTCAGGATGATTGTCCGGAGGAACGTGGTCCCTCCGGCTGCAGGTATAGGACTCCGCCGCCCAATCCTGAAAGTGCGCCTCGCCCCGTTCTGCCGCGATGCCGAAGACCTGCACCATCTGGCTGGACACCAACATCGGCAGGCCTTGCCGCAGATTGGCTCGCGCCTCCGGAGGCAGCGCGAAGAAGCCGCCGAGGGCGGCCCGATCGGCATTCGCGTCGCAGGCATCGAAGATTTCGCCGAGCACGACATGTTCGTGCTGGACGAAGGCGTTCCCGGATTGGCCGGCCTCGCGCCAGAAGGGTTTGTCGTATGCGACGACCGTCTTTGCTTGGTCGGCCATCCAGGTGTGGGTCTCGCGCAAGGCGTCGAGTACCTTGCCGTCCAGGGCCGGCTCGAAGCGAACGCGTTCTTCGACCAGGCGCGGCGGCATCGCGAGCACCACGCGGCGCGCGGCGGCGACGACGGTGTCCCCGCCGCAGACGAAGCTCAGCTCTACGTGATCGCCGCGATCGGCCACGGCGGTGAGCACATGGCCGAATCTCAGCGCATCAGCGGGCAGATTCCGCCGCAACGCCTCCACCAGGCTCGCCATTCCGCCTTCGAGACGGTGAGCGCCGCCGTGCAGACCGGGTCGGCTCAGGGTGTCTGGTGCCTTGTCGTGGTCGGTCAGGTACAGGACTTCGCCCGTATCGTGCTGGGGAAAGCTGCGCAACCCCAGATCGTTGACCAGCTTGAGCATGCGCGGCTGGATTTCCGGCCAGAACCAGGTGGGCCCGAGGTCCAGCGCCATGCCGGCTTTTTCACTGGGCACCGACAGGATGCGTCCGCCGAGACGGTCGCGTGCCTCAAACAAGGCGACGTCGCGCTGCCGGGCCTGCAAGCCCTGGGCAAGCGCCAAGCCGCACAGGCCGCCGCCGACGATTGCGATTTCGAGCATGGGGGGCTCTTCCTATCATAACGATTCCCAGCAAACAGCGTTCCATCGCCTGCGCGGGTGGGCGGAGAACCGAAGGGGATGCCTGAAACCCGGGGTTTCAGGGTATGCCGTGCCCGGATGATGCTGCGGGCCGGCGTCTTCCGCCTGGTATTTTTCCAACACCGGCGCGGGCGGATGCCGGTTTTGTCGGATTTATGACACGCGCCTCCCGCAGGATCAGCGGACGCGGCGCCCGCTCATGGCGTCGAGGATCCGGGTGGGACGGTCGGCGCCGCCGAGGCGGCCGGGCAGGAAATGGATCGCCTGCCGGGAAAACTGGCACCACAGCCGCAAGGGAGTTCGAGCGGGCCGATGCCCTGAAAGGTTGGCGCTGGTCGAGACGATCGCGCCGCCGAAGGCGCGGCACAGGGCGGCCGCAATGGGGTGGGCGGTGACCCGGACCGCCAGGGAGTCATGAGCACCGCACAGCCACTCGGGAACGCCGAGGCGGGGGGGAATCAGCCAAGTGGTGGGCCCGGGCCAGCTCGCGCGCACTTCACCGCTGCGCGGGACGCCGGCAAGGTCGACCAGGGCTTCGATGGCCTCCACGTCCGCCGCGATCAGGATCAGACCCTTGGTCTCGCTGCGCTGCTTGAGCGCCAGCAGATGGCGGACGGCATCTTCGTTGAAGGGATCGCATCCCAGACCATAGACGGCCTCGGTGGGGTAGGCCACGATCCGGCCCCGGCGCAGGGCATCCGCGGCGCGGGCGATACGGAACCGGGAAACCCAGCCCACGCGCGCCGGACCGTTGTCAGGCAGCCGAATCGGTCAGCGGTGCGCCCTCGTACGGCGTCGCATAGCCGCATTCCTTGCGCGGACACACTTTCTCGGTACCGCGGCGCTTGGTGGTCTTCAGCGTGAGCACCGGCCACTGGCAGGCCGGGCAAGCCTCGGCAATCGGCGGATTCCATACGGCATAGCTGCATTTGGGGTAGGTCGAGCAGGAATAGAACAGCTTGCCGAAGCGCGATTTGCGCTTGGTCAAGGTACCCTGGTGGCACTCCGGACACGTCACGCCGGTATCGGTGGGCTTCTCCAGCGGCTCGATGTGGCGGCAGGCGGGATAGCCGCTGCAGCCGATGAAGCGGCCGTAGCGCCCCGTCTTGATGACCAGGGGCGAGTTGCATTTCGGGCACTGCCGCCCTTCGACGACTTCGGGTTCGGCCTGCTCCGATTCCTTGCCCGCCAGATTGCGCGTGTATTTGCACTGGGGATAGTTGGTGCAGCCGATGAAGCGCCCGTTGCGCCCCAGCCGGATCGATAGCGGACTCCCGCATTCCGGGCATTTCTCGTCGATCGCCTCATGCGTCACATCGGCCCGTTTCAGGCTTTCGTCCTTTTCGCCGATCAGGGTATGGAATGGCCCCCAGAATTCCCGCATGAGCGGAATCCAGTCCTTTTCCCCACGCGACACGGCGTCCAGATCGTCTTCGAGATTGGCGGTGAAGTTGTAGTCGACGTAACGGTTGAAATGCTCCGTCAGGAACTTGTTCACCACCCGCCCCAGATCGGTGGGATGGAACCGCTTGCTTTCAAGCTCGACGTAATGCCGCTGCTGCAGCGTCGAAATGATGGTCGCGTAGGTCGACGGCCGACCGATGCCATACTCCTCCAGCGCCTTGACCAGACTGGCCTCGGTATAGCGCGGCGGCGGCTCGGTGAAATGCTGCGAAGGGATCACATCGCTCAATCCGACCTCCTGCCCCTCCGCCAGCTTAGGCAGATAGATTTCGTCGCTTTCCTCCGGCACATCGTCCTGACCTTCCCGGTACACCGACATGAAGCCCGGATGGATCACGGTCGAGCCGGTGGCGCGGAACAGGTTGTCGGTGCTGCCGCAGGCGAAGTCCACCGTGACGGTGTTCAAGGTCGCATGGACCATCTGGCAGGCCACGCTGCGCTTCCAGATCAGGCTGTAGAGCTTGAGCTGGTCCGGCGTCAGATGCGCCTTGACCGACTCCGGACTGCGGAACGCCGAGGTCGGACGGATCGCCTCATGGGCCTCCTGGGCATTCTTGCTCTTGGTCTTGTAGAGGCGCGGCTGCTCCGGCAGGTTGTCCTTGCCGTAACGCGACTCGATCAGCGCACGCAATTCCTGGATCGCTTCCTGGGCGAGGTTCACCGAATCGGTGCGCATGTAGGTGATCAAGCCCACCGCCTCGCCGCCGAGGTCGATGCCTTCGTAGAGCTGCTGCGCCACCGTCATGGTTCGCCGAGTGGTGAAGCCGAGCTTCCTGGCGGCTTCCTGCTGCAGGGTCGAAGTGGTGAAGGGCGCTGCCGGGTTGCGCTTGCGCTCCTTCTCCTCGACCTTGGTCACCCGCAATTTGCCCCGGGCCTGATCCAGCAAACTCTGCCGCGCGGCTTGCGCCTGCTCTTCGTTGACGATGCTGAACTGCTCGAGCTTCTTGCCGGCCAGATGGGTCAGCCGGGCCGAAAGCACCTGGTCTTCGAATGGGATCGCCGCCTCGATGGTCCAGTATTCCCGGCTTTCGAAGCGCTCGATTTCGAGCTCGCGTTCCACGATCATCCGCAACGCGGGGCTCTGCACCCGGCCCGCCGACAGGCCGCGGCGGATCTTCTTCCACAACAGGGGCGAAAGCTTGAAGCCGACCAGGTAATCGAGCGCCCGCCGGGCCTGCTGGGCATGGATCAAATCGGCCGACAGCGGCTTAGGGTTAGCCACCGCTTCGGTGATTGCGCGCTTGGTGATCTCATGAAAAACCACCCGGTGTACCGGCTTGCTGTCGAGCACGTGCTGCTCCTTCAGCAGCTCGTACAGATGCCAGGAAATCGCCTCGCCTTCGCGGTCCGGGTCAGTCGCGAGGTAAAGCGCATCGGCCTTTTCCATGGCCTTGGAAATTGCCTGCACATGCTTCTTGTTCTTTTCGATGATTTCGTACTTCATCGAAAAATCGTGGTCCGGATCGACCGCGCCTTCCTTGGGGACCAAATCCCTCACGTGCCCGTAGGAGGCATAGACCTGGAAAGACTTGCCGAGATATTTTTCGATCGTCCGGGCTTTGGCCGGCGATTCGACGATGACGAGATGTTGAGCCATGAATGAAATCTGCCTCAGGCGGTGGCTCTTGGAGCGAACTGCAGCTTCGCGCCTGCTGTCCCGGCCGGAGCCGCCGCCCGGACTTTAGTGGATATAGCCGGGAAAACTTTCATAAACGAGATTTTCCATGCGTGCGAACGCGACTTCCTCGCTGGGCTGGCTGAACAGCACCATCAGCACGACCCATTTCAGATTTTCGAGCGAGATGGGTTCCTCGTTCAAAGCCATCAGGCGATCGATGACCATTTCCCTGCTCGCCGCCGTCAGGATGCCGCTCTGCTCCAGAAACATCAGGAAACCGCGGCATTCCACATCCAGCTTGGCCAATTCTTCCGACGAAAAGATTCGGAAGGCGGGGAGGGAGGCGGCACGCATCGGCTGTTGGGCGCCCAGTGTCTCCAGCCAATCGAACGCCCGATTGATCTCCTGCTGCGGAAAACCCGCCTCCAGCAACTCGGTCCGCATCTCGTCGGGATCCGGCGTCTGCTCGGCGTCGCGGTCCAGATAGTTTTCGAACAGGTAGATCAATACATCAAACACGTTTTCTTTCATTGGCCCTCTCGAGTGGGGGAGCGTCGGTACGCTCCCTACTTTATACGGCGGTATCCGCCGCCCGGCGCAGCCGCCACATGGCCCTCCATCTCGAGCAGGACGAGTTTCGAGGCGATGAGGTTCGCTGTATAACCTGTTGCCGCGACTAGAGTATCCACGGACGTCGGCGCATAGGCAATATGTGCCAGAATCCGCGCGGCTTCCGCGTCCACCGGCTGCGGAGCAGGTGAGTCTCCGTGGAAATCCACGAAACCCGCCAGCGCGCCCAGTTCCTCGAGAATGTCCGGGACCGACTCCACCAGCTTTGCGCCCTCACGGATCAGCGCATTGCAGCCCCGAGCCAGGGGATCGTGGATCGAGCCGGGAATGGCGAAAACCTCGCGCCCCTGTTCCATCGCTTGGCGCGCGGTGATGAGCGAACCCGATTTCAGCGCCGCCTCCACCACCAGCACGCCGAGGCTGAGGCCGCTGATGATCCGGTTGCGGCGCGGAAATCCCTCCCGGCTCGGCGGGGTACCGGGAGGAAACTCGGAAACCAGCGCCCCGCCGCTACCGGCGATGGCATCGGCCAAAGCCTGGTGCCGCGGCGGATAAATGCGGTCCGGCCCGCACCCGAACACGGCGACGGTCGGGGCGCCGGCTTCCAGCGCCCCTTGATGCCCCGCGGCGTCGATCCCCAAGGCCAGGCCACTGGTAACCGCCAGCCCAGCCCGCGATAAAGCCGCGGCGAACTGGCGCGCCGTCCGCTCGCCCGTCGCCGAAGGATTACGGCTGCCGACGATGGCGATCTGTTTGCTCCGCAACAAGGCGGGATCGCCTCTCACGAAAAGCACCACCGGCGGATCGGCGATTTCACGGAGCAAAGACGGATATTCCGGATCGTGCAAAGTGATGCAACTGTGTCCCGGCTGCGACAACCAGGCCAGATCCGCCTCGACGGCGTCCCACGCCGGCCGCGCCAGACGATGCAGCGCGTCCGAGCTCAAACGAAGCCCATCGTAAGCTTCCCGCGGCTGTCCGAACACCGCGCGGGCCGCGCCGAACCGATCCAGCAGGGATGCGGCGCGGCGCGGCCCGACACCGGGTATCCGCGCCAGGGCCAACCAGTAGCGTAACGGGGTAGCGGGCATCGGGCGGACGCTACGGAGACCTGACAATGTCGCCGATGTGCATCGCCCTCACCGCCTTCATGACCAGCGCATAACTGACACGATCGAAGGGCCGGAAGACCACCAGCGAGCCCGACCATTCCGGCGGCGTCTCGACGACGTTGCCGAAGCCGCCGGCGACGTAGTCTTTGATCGTGTCGGCTTCACGGTGGATATCGAGCACGTGGCCGACTTCCAGGCCATCCCTGGTGCCCCGATCCAGGACGATCACCTGGTATTGCCCGATCTGGGTGACACCGTCGAGCACACCGATGATCCTGCCGGCAACCGGTTTCTCCGGCGCGTGAAGGGTGTACGACGTCGCAAGCTCGTGCGGCTCGACGGCCAGCAGACGGTCGCCGATCACCGCTTCCCGTTCGGCCCGGACCAGCAGGAGCTCCGAAGGCTCGCCGGCGATCCGGACCTGCGCGTCCCCGATATACAAGGCTTCGTAGCCGAGCACTTCCTCGGTGGCGCCATCGCGATAGGCAGGGCCCGGTCGCACGACGGTCAGAATGGTGTCCTTGGCCTCTTTGAGCCCTCGCGCATAGATGCCGTAACCGGCGCCGCCGGAGATGTGCTCGTCCGGAAATCCGACGATGTAAGGAAGGGCATCGACATCGGAACTGTCCAGGACCCTGGGCCGGGTCAGAAATGCCCGGATGGCGTCCGCCGGAATGGCCGGAATCTCCCGCACCAGCGGCGTCACCCGAATGACCGGATTCAACGGGACGGCCGCGGCGGTCTCGAGCTCGATGCGCGGGCGGCCGGCCACCCAGCGGAGGACGAGCACATCGCCCGGATAGATCTGGTCGGGATTCCCCAACGCCGGGTTCCGGTACCACACCTCGGACCATTGTGCCGGATTTTTCAGAAACCGGGAGGCAACGTCCCAGATCGTATCGTTCGGCGCGACCAGATAGCGCTC
The DNA here is from genome assembly GCF_012769535.1 of Methylococcus geothermalis. Lineage (NCBI taxonomy): Bacteria > Pseudomonadati > Pseudomonadota > Gammaproteobacteria > Methylococcales > Methylococcaceae > Methylococcus > Methylococcus geothermalis. The sequence continues at coordinate 762,643 of NZ_CP046565.1, read as the reverse complement.
TGGATGGTCCGGATTGAGAGCGATCCCGGCCGCCCATGTCCCGGCGCAGACGAAGAGCAGCGCCAAGCCGACTGCAAACTTGGCGATCATGGCTATTTTTGCGGCATCACCAGGAAACTGGAGTGAAGTTTGCTTGTCTTACCGTTCAGACGTTGCATATCTGGCTGCATCAGGCTTTGGATTCATTCTCTCGACGGAATTCGCTAAAATTCCACGCTTGAGCAGCTATTGTTTCCCGCGCGCCCAGCGGAAGAGGCTACCGTGACCATTCTATCCATTCTCGAATTTCCTGACGAACGTTTGCGCAAGAAGGCCGCGCCGGTCGAAGTGTTCGACGACGCCCTGCGCAGGACCATCGACGACATGTTCGAGACCATGTACGCGGCACCCGGCGTCGGCCTGGCGGCCACTCAGGTCAACGTGCACAAGCGCGTTCTCGTCATCGACGTTTCCGAGGAAAAAAGCGCGCCGCTTTGCCTGATCAATCCGGAACTGCTCGAAAAGAACGGGAGCGGCGAGATGGAGGAAGGCTGCCTGTCGGTTCCGGGTATTTTCGAAAAAGTGAGCCGGGCGGATTCGGTCAGGGTCCGCGCCCAGGACCGCCATGGCGATTTCTTCGAAATGTCGGCGGAGGGGCTGCTGGCGGTCTGCATCCAGCACGAAATGGACCACCTGGAGGGCAAGCTCTTCCTCGATCACCTGTCCGCCCTGAAACGCCAGATGGCCCGCAAGAAACTCCAGAAGGAGCGGCGCATGAAGGAAATCAACAAGGCGCCGCGTGCCGCTGCGGCCGTTTGACCGCCCGAAGCCGGAGCGAAGACGCTGATCACCCCACTGCGGCGGACGCGCCGCGTTCGTCCAACCTGAGCGACGGCTTCATGAACATTGTATTCGCCGGCACGCCCGCATTTGCCGTCCCTGCCCTGCACGCCCTGATCGCATCCGGCCATTCACCCTGCGCCGTCTACACCCAGCCCGACCGGCCCGCCGGCCGCGGCCGCAAGCTCATGGCCAGCCCAGTCAAGCAGCTCGCCGCCGACTACGGCATTCCGGTGCTGCAGCCGGAATCCCTGAAAGGGCCCGAGGAGCTCGGCCGGCTGCGCGAGCTGGCGCCGGATCTGATGGTCGTCGTCGCCTACGGCCTGATCCTGCCGACGCCCATCCTGGCCGTTCCGCGGCTCGGCTGCGTCAACATCCATGCCTCCCTGCTGCCGCGTTGGCGCGGGGCGGCGCCGATCCAGCGGGCCATACTCGCCGGCGACCCGGAGACGGGCGTCACCCTGATGCGCATCGAGCCGCGTCTGGATGCCGGCCCGATGCTGGCCAAGCGGAACTGTCCGATCGCCGGCGACGATACCGCCGCCACCTTGCATGACCGCCTCGCCGGGCTCGGCGCCGAAATGCTGATCGAGCTGCTCCCCGAGCTGGAGGCCGGCGGCCTGCCGGGTGAAACCCAGGACGAAGCCCTGGTCACCTACGCCGAGAAGATCGAAAAATCCGAGGCCCGCATCGACTGGCGGCAAAATGCGGCCCAGATCGACCGCCGGGTGCGGGCGTTCAATCCCTGGCCGGTGGCGGAAACGACGCTGGAGGGGACGGTCCTGCGGATATGGGCGGCGCAGGCACTGGATACCCCATTGGACGCCGCGCCGGGCACGGCGGTCGCGGCTTCGAAAAACTTCGACGTCGCCTGCGGGCAGGGTACGTTACGAATTCTGGAAATTCAGCCCCCGGGGAAGCGGCGGATGAGCGCCGCCGATTTCCTGAACGCTCACCCCATTGACGGAAAGCGGCTGGGCACATGACGGCGAATACCCGCACGCTGGCTGCCGCTGCGCTTTATGACGTCGTCGTCGACCGGCATTCGCTGACCGCGGCGCTGGGGAAGCGTCTTCCTTCGTTGCCGGACGCCCGCGACCGGGCTTTCGTGCAATCGCTGTGCTACGGCGTGCTCCGCGCCTTCGAGCCGCTGGACTTCCTGCTCGGCCGGCTTGCGCTCAAACCCATCCGCGACCAGGAGATCCGGCTGCTCGCGCTGATCGGCCTCCACCAGTTGCGCAGCATGAACGTCAAACCCCACGCCGCGGTTTCGGAGACCGTCGAGGCCGCCGGCCGGAAAAGCTGGGCGAAGCCTTTGCTGAACGCCATTCTGAGGAGCTATCTACGGCGGAAGGAGGAACTGGAAAGCCGGGCCCTGCAGGATCCCGTCGGACGAGATGCCCATCCCGCCTGGTTGCGCGAGCGGCTCGCCGCCGACTGGCCCGAGCATTGGGAGTCCCTCATTCAGCAGAACAACCTGCCGCCGCCGATGACGATCCGTGTCAACCCGCTGCAGGAGGACCGCGCCGGCTATCTCGAACGGCTGGCTGAAGCCGGCATCGGCGCGCTTCCCTGCCGCCATTCGCCCTTAGGGCTGACCCTCGAATCTCCGGTCCCGGTGGAAGCGCTACCCGGCTTTGCCGACGGCCGGGTATCGGTCCAGGACGAAGCCGCCCAACTGGCGGCCACCCTGGTCGCCGCCGAACCGGGCGAGAGGGTTCTGGACATCTGCGCGGCGCCCGGCGGGAAGACGCTGCACATGCTCGAACTCTGCCACGGGAAGCTCGAAGTCGTCGCTGTGGATGTCGATGCCGAACGATGCTCACGCATCCGGGAAAACCTGGAGCGGGAAAGACTCTCCGCCACGGTGGTCGCCGGCGATGCCCGCTCGCCGGAATCCTGGTGGGACGGCCGTCCGTTCGACCGTATCCTGCTCGATGCGCCCTGCTCGGCGACCGGGGTCATTCGGCGCCACCCCGACATCAAACGGCTGCGGGAACCGCGCGATCTCGACGCATTGAGCGGACTGCAGGGGGCCATCTTCGAGGCTGCCTGGCCGCTGCTCAAACCCGGCGGCGTCCTCGTGTATGCCACCTGCTCGGTCATCCGCGCCGAAAACGAACGGCAGGTAGGCCATTTTCTGGAGGCTCACGGCGATGCGGCGGAACTGCTGCTGACCGCGGAGTGGGGCATTCCATTAAGCCACGGACGCCAGATTCTGACAGGGGAATCCGGCATGGACGGGTTCTTTTATGCCCGTTTGCGCAAAGCCGCATGACCCGGTTTGCCGGATGGCTGGCCCTGCTCGCTCTCCTTGCCCCCGTCGCCGGCTGGAACGCCGAACCGGGGTTCACGGTGCGCCGGGCCGAGTTGTTCCGGCACGAGGACCGCTCCTGGGCGCTCGATGCCGACATCGACTACCACTTCAGCGAGACCGCCATCGAGGCCATGCACAATGGCGTCCCCCTCGTCCTGGTCATGCGTCTTCGCGTGAAGCGGGTCAGGCCTTGGTGGTGGGATGAACCCGTGATTGCCGAAAACCACCGGCGGACCATACGGTTTCACCCTCTGGCGCGCGCCTATCAGCTGACGAGGGCGGAATCGGGCATCACCGAGAACTTCGCCAGCTTGCGCGCCTTGCTGGAAGAACTTGGCGAGACCAGAAACCTGCCCGTCGGAGCCATGAAAGCGCTTGCCGGCGGCGAATATCGCGCCGCCCTGTCGGTGACGCTCGACATCGAATCGCTTCCCCTGCCATTGCGCCCCACGGCCTATCTCTCCCCCCAGTGGCATCTCAACAGCCCCTGGTTCCAATGGTCATTCGCAAACTAAGAATCCGCCTCCCGCTCAGTTTGGTCGTGATCGTCCTGTTCACGGCCATCGTCGCCTCGCTGCACCTGATGAGCTCCGCCACGCAGAGCTCGCCGCAGCTCGGCAGCATGTATTCGCTGCTGGTCCTCATCAATTCGGTCGGCTCGATCCTGCTGCTGACGCTGGTCGTCGTGAACGTCTACGGCCTGCTCAGGCAGCTCGCCAAGCGGGCGGCGGGCTCGCACCTGACGGCCCGCATGGCGTTTCTTTTCGTCCTGCTCAGCCTCGCGCCGGCGTCGATCGTCTTCTACTACTCCATGCAGTTCCTCAAACAGAGCATCGACAGTTGGTTCGACGTCCGCATCGACCAAGCCATGGAGGATGCGCTGGAGCTGGGCCAGGCGGCGCTCGACGAGCGGATGCGGACCATGCTGCACCAGACCGAACAGGCGGCTGCCAAGTTGCAACTGGCGCCGATCATGGAGTATCCCCTGCGTCTGACCGAACTCCGGGATGAATTGGGGGAGGGCGAATTCACGGTGTTTTCCAGGCAAGGACGGATCATCGCCGCCGGCGGTTCTCAGCTCGGCTTCATTCTTCCCGACCTGCCTGAAACCGGGGTTCTGCTCCGGGTCAAACAAGGCAAGTCCTATATCCGACTTGAGCCCAACCAAGACGGGAATCTGCAGATCCGTGCCATCGTCGCCGTCCCCTCCGACGATCCCCTGTTCCTGCAAGCCGTGTTTCCCGTCCCGCTGCGGATATCCCAACTTGCCAGCACGGTCGAATCGGCCTATGTGCACTACAAGGAACTCGGCTTCCTCCGCAGCTCCCTCAAGCATACTTTCATTCTCACGCTGTCGCTGGTGCTGTTGCTCAGCCTCCTGGCAGCGATCTGGGTAGCGTTCGTGAGCATCCGCCGCATCGTCGCACCGGTGCGGCGACTGGCCCAGGGTACGCGCGCGGTCGCGGAAGGCCGCTACGGTCAGCGGCTCGCCGTACGAGCGAAGGATGAACTCGGCTTCCTGGTCGAGTCATTCAACACCATGACCGAAAAACTCGCCCAGGCCAGCGAAGAAGCCAGGCTGTCGCGTCTGGAAGTCGAGCGCCAGCGCACCTACCTCGAAACGGTGCTGTCCAACCTGTCGTCCGGCGTGCTCAGTTTCGACAACACCTCCCGACTCCTCACCGCAAACCGGGCGGTGGACGACATCCTGCACGTTCCCGCCCGCGACTACCTGGGACTTCCCATCAGCCGGCTAAAGGCCGAGTATCCCTATCTCGGCGAGCCTCTGGACCGGATCGAACGCTGGCTGGAAAAGGGCGCCGGCACTTGGCAGGGCGAGATTTCTTTCATCGGCCCCGGCGGCCGGCGAGAGCTGTATTGCCACGGCACCCCGCTGTTCAACGGCAGCGGTGAAAAGCTCGGCGCCGTCGTGGTATTCGACGACGTCACGGCGCTGATCGTGGCGCAACGCCAAGCGGCGTGGAGCGAAGTTGCCCGGCGCCTGGCCCATGAAATCAAGAACCCGCTCACGCCCATCCAGCTTTCCGCCGAACGCCTTCATCACAAGCTCGCCAGCCGGCTCGACGCCCGCGATGCGGAAGTCCTGGACCGCTCGACCCGAACGATCGTGCAACAGGTCGAAGCCCTGAAAGCCATGGTCAACGCCTTCGCCGAATATGCCAAGTCCTCGACCATCCAGCTCAAACGGATATCACTGGCCGGCATCGTGGAAGAGGTGGCGGCCTTATACCCGCCGCAGTCCGGCATCCGGTTCGAAATCGATGAAGAGCCGGACCTGCCCGAGATTTCCGCCGACCCGCTTCAGCTCCGGCAAGTCCTGCACAATCTCATCAAGAATTCACAGGAGGCCCTGGCACCCTCCACACAGGGTAAGATGTGCTTCGTCCTTTGCAAAACGGTCGAGCAGGGAGAAGCTTTCCTGCAACTGACGGTTCGGGATAACGGACCCGGCATTCCGAAAGACCAGGTGGATCGCATTTTCGAACCCTATGTCACCACCAAGACCAAGGGCACGGGCTTGGGACTGGCGATCGTCAAGAAAATCATCGAGGAACACGGCGGGACCATCCGCGTGGAAAACGGGCACCAGCAGGGCGCCGGCTTCATCATCCGGTTCCCGATACCTGAAACAGACATAAGAGCCGAAGCGAATGGCGGAAGCTCTGGAGCAAGATCATGAATCAAGGCTGCATCTTGGTCGTCGATGACGAACCCGACATACGCGGACTGGTCCAGGAAATCCTGACCGACGAGGGTTACTCGGTCGTCGGCGCCGAAAACGGGGCCGCCGCTCGCGACGCCGTCCGGGCGCATCGGCCCGACCTGATTCTGCTGGACATCTGGATGCCGGACGAAGACGGCATTTCACTGCTCCGCGAGTGGCTGGAAAGCGGCGCGATCGACTGCCCGGTCATCATGATGTCCGGACACGCCACGGTGGAAACCGCCATAGAGGCCACGCGCCTGGGCGCCTACGACGTGCTGGAAAAACCCATCTCGATGGCGAAACTCCTGATCACTGTGGAGCGCGCCCTGGAATCGGCCAGGCTGAAACACGAAACCGTCGGCGTCAGACGCACCACCGAAACACTCGTGGAACTGGTGGGCAAGAGCGCCTCGATGGAGCTGCTGCGTGAACAGATCAAACGCATCGCCCAGCACGACGCACGGGTCCTGCTGGTCGGCGAATCCGGCAGTGGCAAGGAAACAGCCGCGCGCTATCTCCATGCTCACAGCTCGCGCCGCTCCGGGCCTTTCCTGGAGGTCGCCGCCGGTACCATTTCTCCGGCGGCATCGGCCATCGAATTTTTCGGCAGCGAAAACAACGGAAAAATCCGCCGCGGCCTGCTGGAACAGGCGCACGGAGGCACGCTTTTTCTCGAGGACGTCTCCGATCTCGAACCGGAAACCCAGGTGCGCCTCCTGGGGGCTTTGGAGACAGGCGCGTTTTACCGTGTCGGCGGCACCGAGCCCATTCATACGGACTTCCGTCTTGTCGCATCGACGCATATTCCGCTGGACGATGCGGTTCGTGCCGGACTTTTCCGCCGGGAGCTGTTTTATTTGCTGAACGCCGTAACGCTCAAGATCCCGCCGCTTCGCGAACACAACGAGGATGTCCCCGAACTGCTGCGGTTTTACGTGGACTATTTCGTCAGTCGGGAAAAGCTGCCCTTTCGGCGTTTTCCGGTATCGGTACAGAATTTCTTGCGTCACTACAGCTGGAACGGCAACATCCGGGAACTGAAAAACCTGGTCCAGCGGCTTTTGATTCTCGGCAGCGGGGAAGACGTCTCCCTGGACGAGGTCAAGTCCGTCCTTGGCGGCACGACCGACACGCTGAAAGCGGAAGGCAAATCCGACTTTTTCGAGCTTCCGCTGAAAGAAGCCCGCGAACGCTTCGAGAAAACCTATCTCGAATACCACCTGGACAAATACGGCGGCAGCGTCGCCCGGCTGTCGCAGGCCATCGGCCTGGAACGCACGCATTTATACCGAAAACTCAATGCCTTGGGCATCAAGTTCAAAGACAAGCGCTAAGCAGGCGAGTTCAACAGTTTCACATGAAGATCATCATCCTGGGTGCCGGTCAGGTCGGCACGAGCGTACTGGCCAGCCTTTGCAGCGAAGACAACGACATCGTGGTCGTCGACAAACAAACCAGTGTCCTGCGGGAACTGCACGACCGCTTCGACATCGGCACCGTACAGGGCAATGCCGCCCATCCCACGGTGCTGAAGCGGGCGGGCGCCGACGATACCGACATGCTCATCGCCGTAACCAGCGACGACGAAACCAACATGCTGGCCTGTCAGATCTCGCACACCTTGTTCAATATCCCGAAGAAGATCGCGCGGGTGCGCGCCATCGAATATTTGAGCTATCCGGAGATATTTTCGAAGGAAGGCGTCCCCATAGACGTAGTCATCAGCCCCGAACAGATCGTCACCCAGATGATCGAACGACTGCTGGAATATCCGGGCGCCTCCCAGGTTCTGGACTTCGCCGCGGGGCGGGTTCGCCTGGTGTCGGTCCGGGCGCTGACGGGGGGGCCTTTGGTGGGAAGGGAAATTCGCGAGCTTCATCAGCACATGCCGAACGTCCACGCCCGAATCGCCGCCATTTTCCGTAACGCTCGCCCCATCATTCCCAATGGAAGACAAACGATAGAACACGGTGACGAAGTATTCTTCATGGCCTCGTCGGAAGAAATCAGCGACGTCATGAGTGAATTGCGCGAGCTCGACAAACCTTACAAACGGCTGATGTTCGCGGGGGGCGGGCATATCGGCAAGCGGGTAGCACAAGCCCTGGAGCACCGCTATCAGGTCAAGGTCATCGAGAAAAACGCCGACCGCGCCAAGAAGATCGCCGGAGACCTGACCAATACCGTGGTCTTGCTGGGAGACGCTTCCGACAAGGAGTTGCTGCTGAGCGAGAACATCGAAAACACCGACATTTTCTGCGCCATCACCAATGACGACGAAGCGAACATCCTCTCCGCCATGCTGGCCAAGCGACTGGGCGCCCGTCGCGTCATCAGCCTGGTCAACAAAGCCGCATATGCGGATATCGTCGATCCCAACCAGATCGACCTTGTCATTTCACCACAGCAATCCACCATAGGCGCCTTGCTTCGCCATATCCGCAAAGGCGATGTCGTCCAGGTCCATTCGCTGCGCCACGGCGATGCCGAAGCGCTTGAAGCCGTGGCGCACGGGACGCCGGGCAAGTCGAAGGTGATCGGCATGCCGATCGACCGCATCCCCATCCCGCCGGGCGTAGTCATGGGCGCCCTGGTAAGGGATCGCGAAGTGATACAAGTCCATCACGACACCGTCATCGAGGAGGGAGATCATGTCATCATGTTCCTCCTCGACAAGAAGGTCATTCCGATCATCGAGCAGATGTTCCAAGGCGATGCTCCCAGGCGCTGATCGTGAACGCTGCGGCAATTCGAGAAAAATGGAATCGCATCTATCGGGACTGGAATGGCCCTTTCCCTGCAGCTGCAACAGTCCTGTCCGAGAATGCGCATTTGCTTCCGCTCGCCGGCGGGCAGGCGCTGGACCTGGCCTGCGGGCTTGGCGGCAATGCGGTATTTTTGGCCCGCCGAGGTTTCGAGGTCGACGCCGTCGATATCTCGGAAGCAGGGATCCATGCGTTGGGGAATATCGCTCGCAAGGAAGCGCTGGCCATCCAGGCCCGCGTCGCCGATGTCACGGAGATCCATTGGCCCGCCGAACGTTACGACGTCATCGTCGTCAGCAGGTTCCTGGAACGGGCATTGGCGCCGGCCATCGTGGGCGCGCTCAAACCAGGCGGGTTATTGTTCTATCAAACTTTCGTGGAAACCAAATCCAGCCTGTCCGGCCCCAGCAATCCACGCTTTCTGCTGCGCGACAACGAACTCGTTCGGCTCTTTGGCGGACTGCTGATCCGTTATTACCGCGACGAAACACGCACGGGAAACCCGAACGCCGGCCAACGCGACGAAGCTTTCCTCATTGCCCAGAGACCCTTCTCATGATCGAGCAAATCGCCCCCCCTGCCGCCTGGCAATTCACTCTCGACCATCCGGACCACATCCTCCTCGACGTGCGCGACCCGATCGAGTTCACGATGATCGGGCACCCTCCGGGCGCATGCAACATTCCATGGAAATTCGCCCCTTCCTGGCAGATCAATCCGGATTTCGTTGCTCGGGTCAGACAGCTCGTGCCCGACAGCGCCACCCCGATTCTTCTGTTGTGCAGAAGCGGCCAGCGTTCCCAGGATGCCGCGGAACAGCTTGCAGCCGCCGGCTATTCGAAACTGTACAATATACGCGAAGGTTTCGAAGGTCCCTTGGACGCCGAGCGTCATCGCAGCTCGAAAGGAGGATGGCGTTATCACGGCCTCCCCTGGGAACAAAGCTGAGGTCACCGATTCCCCGTGAAACCGCTACGCTGAATGGCGGTCCAACTTTCCAAGCACCCCGCTTCCTCATCATGAAGCAGGGTGCTTTCTTTTTTCCCACACGACCCCTGTAGACTCATGGTAGACAAGTTACGCAACATAGCGATCATCGCCCATGTCGACCACGGTAAGACCACCCTGGTAGACAAGCTGCTCCAGCAGAGCGGGACTTTTGCCGCTCACGAAAGAGTAGGCGAGCGCGTCATGGACTCCAATGACCTCGAGAAAGAACGAGGCATCACCATCCTGGCGAAGAATACCGCCATCAAATGGCGGGACTACCGCATCAATATCGTCGACACTCCCGGCCACGCCGATTTTGGCGGGGAAGTCGAACGTGTGCTTTCCATGGTCGACTCGGTTTTGCTTCTGGTCGACGCCGTGGACGGCCCCATGCCGCAGACCCGATTCGTCACCCAAAAGGCCTTCGCCATGGGATTGCATCCCATCGTCGTGATCAACAAGATCGACCGGCCAGGCGCCCGCCCCGACTGGGTGCTGGACCAGACCTTCGACCTGTTTGACCGGCTCGGCGCCACCGAAGCCCAGCTCGATTTTCCAGTGATTTACTGCTCAGCGTTGAACGGCTATGCCGGATTGAGTCCGGACATCACCGGCGGTACGCTGGAACCGCTGTTCGAAGCCATCGTGAATCACGTATCCCCACCGGACGTTGATGTCGAGGGACCGTTTCAGATGCAGGTCAGCAGCCTGGATTACAACTCTTACGTCGGAGTCATCGGCATCGGGCGAATCGCCAGAGGGACGGTCAAACGGAACACCCCCGTCACGCTGATCAAACGCGATGGGCGGCAATCCGGGGCCCGCATTCTCCAAGTCCTGGCATTCCACGGGCTGGAACGCATTGAAAGAGACGAAGCGAGCGCTGGCGACATCATCGCGTTCACTGGCATCGAGGGGCTTGAAATATCGGACACCCTTTGTGCCGTGGGTTTTGCCGAACAACTCCCCCCCCTCACCGTCGACGAACCAACCGTCAGCATGACCTTCCAGGTCAATAATTCACCCTTCGCCGGAAGGGAGGGCAAATTCTTGACGTCACGACAGATCCGGGACAGGTTGAACCGGGAGTTGATCCATAACGTCGCCCTTCGCGTCGAAGATACCGCAGATCCGGATAAATTTGCGGTCTCCGGCCGCGGCGAGCTGCATCTTTCCATCCTGATCGAAAACATGCGGCGGGAAGGTTATGAGCTGGCGGTTTCCAGACCCGAAGTCATCATCCGCGAAATCGACGGGGAACCTTGCGAGCCCTATGAATTCGTCACCATCGAGCTGGAAGAGGCACATCAAGGCTCCGTCATGGAAAAGCTCGGCGAGCGTAAGGGCGACCTGCAAAATATGGTGCCGGATGGCCAAGGGCGCGTACGGCTCGAATACATTATTCCCTCCCGCGGCCTCATCGGATTTCAGACGGAATTCCTCACCACCACCTCGGGAACCGGGCTCCTGTATCACGTATTCGATCATTATGGACCGATGAAGAAGGGGGCAATCGGACAGAGAACGAATGGGGCGCTAATTTCCAATACATCGGGCAAAGCACTGGCATTTTCGCTGTTCAATCTTCAGGAGCGGGGACGCCTCTTCGTGGAGCACGGGGACGAGGTGTATGAAGGGATGGTGGTCGGCGTGCATACCCGAGGAAACGACCTGGTGGTCAACCCAACCAAAGCCAAGCAGCTGACCAATATTCGAGCAGCCGGTAGCGACGAGAACATCCTTCTGACACCTGCCATCAAGTTCAGTCTCGAACAGGCTATCGAATTCATCGACGACGATGAACTCGTGGAAGTGACTCCGCAAACCATTCGTATCCGCAAGAAACTTTTGCAGGAACACGAACGCAAAAAGGCCTCTCGAAGCGCCTAAACCTGAAGGTAGCCCGGCGGAAAAGGCCTCGGACACGCCGAGGCCTTTTTTTTGCTCCCACGATTCAATGCCCATCGACTCGAACACAAACAAAAACCCCCGACCGTTGCCGGTCGGGGGTTTTGGCTTTCACCGCCGAGGAGGGAAGCCCCGAAGGACTTCCCCTAAGCGATTACATGAACGACGGGATCAGCGGTGCGTCGATCTGGGTCACCTGACGGTTGCCCTGATCGTCGAAGAAGAACAGCAGACCGGCGAAACGGCTGTCCGGATCGTAGATGATGTCGGACAGACGATACACTTCCCAGGCTGCGTCCGACGCGGTGACGTCGACCGTGCGGGTCTCACCCGGAGCCAGCGGGCTGTTGTCGCTGACGCTCAGGCCGTCTTCTGCCAGCAGGTCTTCCGGATAGCCCGTGGTGTCCTTGTACACGTTGGAATCCAGGAAACGCACCGAGGCGGTGTAGAACTCACCCAACCGGATCGGCCTGTTGCCGTGGTTGGTGATGGTGAGCTTCATCCGCATGGCACGACCCGGCACGCGGTAGGTGGCGTCTTCCACTTTCACCGAGACCGTCGGCGCCGGCATGTCGATCGGCTTCATGCCACGCATGGTGCCGGCCTGCAGCGGGATGGTGATCGGGTACTTGCTGTTGGCGCTGGACATGGCCATGACCACGATCAGGATGGTGGCGGCCAGGAAGCCCATCGCTACCTTGCGGTCGGTGGTGGACACCAGTTCGTCGGCGCGGCCTGCATCCACCATCAGCAGACGGGGGATGAAGATCGGTCGACGCGACCAGTAGCCGATCCAGGCGACACCGATGGCGAACCAGAAGGCATGCCAGAAGTAGGTGTTGCCTTCGTTGTAGTTCTCAAGATCCACCGTCTGACCGGTCAGGGTCGTGACGGGGTTCCTGAATTCGCTCATGGAACCTTCCACGGTGATCCACTTGCCGGGGCCGATGATCGGGCCACCGCCCTGGACGTTCATCATGGTGTGAACGTGCCAGTCACCCGGACGACGGGCTTTGAGGACGACCCGGAAGTCGTAGGTCTTGCCGATTTCCAGACGTACCGAACGCGGCACCAGCTGGCCACCGATGTACGATTCCTTGCGGATGAACACCGGACCCGGCATGCCGACGTTGAGGAACGCGACATCCGGTTCGTCGACCGTTTCCGGCCAGCCTTCGAACACGTGGAATTTGCCTTTGATTTCCACGGTTTCGTTGACTTTGACTTTCTCTTTCGACCAGGTCAGGTCGTACCAGTGGATGGTACGCATACGCATGAACGCGGCCTGCGATTTTTCACCGTGGGCGGAGGCGTTCGGGGCGTAGAAGCTGGTCGCTGCCACGGCGGACAGCAGTCCGATTGCAGACCATTTTGCAATCCGGTCCTTTATTGTTTTCATGATCTCTCCTCTTTCGAGTTCTTTCTGTTGGGTCACCCTCAGGCTTGTCACCAGGCCTTGGGGCGGTCTCTCGCGATGGTCGTGACGACCCCGATCTGTAAGGATCAGGTGCTCTGCAGGAACCGTTCGTTGGAGAACCAGCGACCGATGAAGTGCCACATGAAGTAGATCAGGATCGACATGAACGCGGAGAAGAATGCCGATACCGGGGCGACGTCCTTACCGAAGGTACGCAGGGTGCCCTTTTCGACCATGCGGATGTATTCCGGGGTGCCCGTGCGGACGTAGTTGTAGCCCTGGATGTCGGCAATCGACATCAGCATGCCGTTGTACTCCACGGGAACGTGCAGCGGCGCGATGATCGGCCAGTTGCCCGGATAGAAGATCAGACCCCAACCCATCGCGCCAACAATGGCGGTGAACAGGTAGCTGCCCGACAGCATCAGGACGGTGTCCAGGATGATGGCGCCCGGCACCAGCGAGGCGGGGAAGACGAAGTTGATCGGGAAGTAGGTCCAGCCCCAGAAGTTGAAGTAGCGGTTGATCCACTCACCCAGCAGCAGGCCGAGGACGCAGACCGTGGCACCCCAGGGCAGACGATACCGTTCCCACAGGTAGGATTGGACGGCCGCCGGGAAGGTGACCAGCACGATCGGGGTCACGGTGACCCACAGTCGACGGTCTTTCCAGTCCGCCCAGAAGTCCCAGTCGCCCATGGTGAGCATGGCGTGAATGTGGTACGAGCCCACGATCACGAAGAACACTACGAATAAAGCCATCCAGTCGATCGTACGGGACAACTGGACCGCTTCGGCGTGCGAACGAACCGCAGATTGCGCAGCACTCATTAAAGTTACCTCCAAATTTGTCGTTTTCTTATTTTCGACGGTGCCCGGGAAAGTCCGGACACCCTCGCCGCGAGTCCCTTCCGGCCGCCGGCACCGACGCGAGCCCTGTCACCAGGACCTCGAGCCGGCCCCGACGGCCTTGCCGTTCCTTATTTCGCGATCAAGCCTTCGTCCACGGCTTCACAGAGGGACTGTCCCAGTCCGCCCTGAGCGAAGCTGTAGAAGGTCTGGCTCAGCGTGCCCATGACGGCCAGCGCCAGCCAGCCGAAGATCACGAAGCCATAGTGCAGCGGTGCCACGAACAGCTCTTCCATGAACCAGAAGGTGTGACCCCATTCGTTCAGACCCACGTTCGGCAGAATCATGAACGGACCCACCACCAGCACCAGGTACGGCAGCGAAATGCCCTTCGCGAAGTACGGCAGACGCGTCTTGGCGTAGATGAACGCCGCGAAGCCGGTGATGATGTAGATCGGGTAGCTCAGATAGAACTCGATGATGTGCGACGGGGTGAAGTCGGTGTCGCGCACGATCGTCTGATGCCAGGTGCCGTCCTGCTCGGTGAAGTAGGAGGCGCCCCAGTAGATGGCCCAGGCGTAGGCCACCAGCCACACCAGGTGGGTGAAGTTGCGGCGCAGTTCTTCCCGCGGGCTCAGCGCGGCCAGGTTGCGGTCGCGGGTCTTCCACAGGTAGCCCCACAGGATCGAAGCCGTGACGATTTCCAGGACGATCTCGGTGTACAGGAAGTTCATCCAGTAGGTTTCGAACTCCGGCGCGAACGAGTCCAGGCCGGCGGACCAGCCGTAGACGCCTTCATACCAGCGCACCCACATGTAGAACACGGTGTAGATCGCCAGTGCGAACGTGAGCCACTTCTTGTCCAGCATCGGCGCTTCGGCCGCGGCTGCACCACCCAAAGTTGTTGCTGCCATTGTTACCTCCAAATGTTGTATCGACATAAACATCGGCGCATGGCACCGATGAATCTTCTCTCACTTCCGTGCTTGGTTAACGCATCCCTGCTGCACCGAAGAACCGCTCACCTCAGGCCAGTCGGTCCTTTTGGTGGGTGGCAGTCTATCACCCAACCCCGTGCTGTCAAGAAAAATCTGCGGCATTTTGACGCAGGTCGCCTTACCCCTGCCCGATGCGTCAATCCGCCTGCGAAACGCCCCAAGACGTGGAAAAAGTAAGGAGCTGACGGCGAGCCGGGGGAGCATGGCGCAACGCCCTGCCGCCTCGATGACGAGCAGAACACGGTGCGAAACGAGTTTGCGGGAAACGCGGCGGTACGGCCACGCGCCAAGTACGGCGCGGCCGAAAGCGGATGACAAAATGCTCAAGCGACCAGCAGGATTTCGCCCTTGCCCTGGACCGACAGATCGCCGGCAAGACGCCGCACCCGCGCGCAGCGCGCCTGTGGATCGGAAAAACACGTATTCAGACCTTCATAGCCCTTGAGAAGCAAGGGCAGGAAACCCAAGGTATGCAGGCCACAGTCGTTGAACGTGGCGCCGATGGCCGAAGAGGAGCCGTACAGCAAGAGGGTCCCGCGCTTCATGGCATAACCGGCACAGGGACCGATGTCGCCCCGAACGGCGATCGTGCCCGCCGTCATCCGCGCCCCAAGATAAGCGCCGGCACGGCCCTCGATCAGGATCGAACCGCGGCGCATGTGATCGCCGACACGGTCGCCGGCACTGCCCCGGACGATCACGATGCCTTCCGACATACCTTTCTTGTTACCGGGAAGCGCGGCCCCGAGCAGGTCTCCGGTATCGCCGGCGATTTCGACGAGACCACCTTTGAGCTCGCACGCCGCGTACAGACCGGCCGAGCCGGACACGCACAGCCGCCCACCCTTCATCTGCATGCCGAGATAGGCACCCGCGTCGCCTTCGATCTTCAGTGCTCCTCGGGTCATAGCCCTGCCGGCGAAATCGAGCTTCGGCGAGCCGGAAATGCAGACCGACTCGGCGTCGCTCCCTTCGATATCGAACAGCTCCGCGGCGGCGATCCGGCGATTGCCGTATTGGAGCGGAAGCAAAGCGATCTCCTTTTCCGACTTCCCCAGCAGGACGTCCGGAACGAGAGGAGAAACATCGAGCCGTTGCTGCAGCGGCGACTTCAGCGTAAAGGTCAAAGCAGTCATAGTCGATTCCTAATTGGCGCGGCCGGACGGCATTCAGGCCATGATTTCGCGGAGATGGAACAGGAATGGCCCGAGCTTGCCGCCGTAGTTGCCCGCGCTGATGCGCCGGATGCCGTTGGCCGCACCCAGTCCGCAAGCCGCCTCGATGCCTGCGCGCATCGCCTTGGCGATGTCGGCGTCGCTCAGTCCGTCGATCACGATCTCCATCACCGACTCGATTTCCGGCGACAGCTCCGTCCGCACTTGCCCTTTCAAGGTCGGGCAGAAGGCGTCGTTGGTCGATGCCGGCAGGGCCTTGTACTTGGAGCCAACCTTGGAACCCGAGCGCACGACACCGCCGGGGAATGGCATGATGACGTTGGGAATCTTGCGCATCGCCTCGATCGCCGCTTCGCATCCCGCCAGCGCTTGAGGCTGCGATTCGGCCAGGATGAGGAAATTGCCGCCGCCGACCGCCTTGATCATGCCGGTGGTTTCCTGACAAAGGAATTCGCCGTCCATGACCGGCACGCGCCAATAGCGCTTGCCGCCGATCCGCTTGGAAATCTGGAAGCCGTCACCGAAATAACGCAGATTCTTCCCCAGCGGGATTTGCTCGCCTTCGTCGATCCCCGCGAACAATGCCGACGTCGGCGAGGTCAGCACGCACTGCCCGGCCCGGGTCTCCAGTTGCTTCGCCAGCCCCTTGCCGCCCATGGCGAACAGCAGTGCCGATACGCCCGGCCGGCCATCGGGCGTTTCGGAAGGACCGAGCTCCCGCTCGATGCCGGCTTCGCAACCGCAGGCGATGACCGAAGTCGCGAAACCCGTCATGGCCTGAGCCGCGTGATAAGCCCATTTGAGATTCTGGGCCGTGACGATCACGCGCGTGGCGCGCATCGGAAAGGCCTCGGCGAACGTCTCGTCGATGTGTACGCCATTGATGATCATGACCGCGCCCCCTGATGGCAGGGATGAACGAGGATCTTGCTGCGGCCATCGCCCTCGATTTCCCAATCGTTGATGACGAAATTGTCCAGCTTCATGGTGTGGTAGCGGTCGAAGTAATCGCGCAGCCGCGCCTCGATGCCGCTGTCGAATTCCGGCTGGACGGTATGCAGATTGCCCCACACGACCTTGACGACCTCGCCGTTGCGCACGACCAGTTCGCCGTCCTTGAAGACGTAATCCGGCCGGGTGAACATCTTTTCCTTGTCGGCCTGGTCGGTGTAGACGGTGATATCCGCCGCCGCGCCCGCCCCGAGATGGCCGCGGTCGGTCAGCCCCAGCAGCCTGGCCGCACCGGCCCGGGTCAGGATGGCGATCTCATATAAGGTGTACTCGCGGTCGAGCGTCCCCAGGGTGCTCAGCGCCGCCGCCTCCGGATTGATCGTGGACAGCATGTCGTTGCGGAAACTCTTGTCCATCAGCAGCCGGATCAGGTGCGGATAGGTGGTGAACGGCGCGCCGTTGGGATGATCCGTGGTCAGGAACACGCGCCAGGGATCTTCGATCAGCAGGAAGGTTTCCAGGCCGATACACCACTGCAGCGCGTTGACGAAGTTCTTGTCGCGGTACTTGAACGGCACCACGCCGCAGCCGGCGTCGCATTCGATGTCCATGCAGACCCATTTGTCGGGGTGGGCATGGCCGGCATTGGCATGCTGGCGCATCGAATCGCCCGAAGCCGTCACGGTCTGGCCGAACAGAATCTGCCCGACGTCTATCGTGATGTTCTTGTTGGCGTTGATGGCCTCGGCGATGCGCGCCGCGCCGGAGGAGAACTTGCGGTCGCCCTCGACGCCATAGCTGTGGAACTGGATATGGGTCAGGTGCATGGGCAGGCCTTCGATGCCGCTGATGGTGTTCAGCGTGGTCTCGACATTACCCGGCACCCCGAGGTTGCAGCCATGGACGTGCAACGGATGCGGCACGCCCAGCTCGTGCACGGCGCGCGCCAGCGACTTCAGAATCTGCCGGGGCGTGACGCCGTAGTACGCATGTTTCTCGTCCAGATCCAGCATGCGCTGGTTGAACTTGAAGGCGCTGATGCCGCCGGGATTGACCACCTTGATACCGATCGCCTTGGCGGAACGGATCGTCCAGGCGACGTAGTCGTTGATGAGCTGCTGGTCGCTGCCGGAGGACAAGAGCCGCAGGAAAAAATCGTCGCTCCCCAGCATGACGTAGCCGCCGACATCCAACAACGGGACGTCCGCCATTTCCATGTGCGCCTGGCGCGCGTTGATCGGCAGCACGGCGGGCTCGAAACCGGCGGTGTAACCCATCTCGGCGTAACGGTAACCCGTGGTCAGGGTCGAGGGTGCGGCGTGGCCGCAGCCCGCCCGCATCAGGCCCCGGCGCGGCTCGGGGTCGGCACGATGATCTTCCGGTAGCAGGTTGCGGGCGATGGTCACCTTGCCGCCGCCGATGTGGGTGTGCATGTCGATGGCCCCGGCCATCACCACCTTGCCGCGCAGGTCGTACTCCTGATCCGGCGTTGCACCGTTCAGCGAATAGACGATCCTGCCGTCGCGGATGAAAAGGTTGCGCACCTGGCCGTCGATGCCGTTCGCCGGATCGTAAACGGTGCCGCCCGTAAGCTTGATCAGCATGATTTCGAATCTCCCAAGGAAGCAGGCGCTAGAGCGACTGCTCGATCGCCGCCAGCACGGCGGCAGCACTCGTCAACCCGCAATCGCGCAGCGGATAGAGCGGCATGGCCACGACGTTGTCGCAGCGGTACATGTGGCCGGCATGGTCGATGCCGGGGACGCCGACGGGAATGTACACCGCCGGCTCCTTGTCGAACTGCATGCCGGAACGGCCGATCACCACCGTCGGCAACTCGGCGGCCGGCGGGGGAGCCACCGAGAGGCTGGACACCCAGACCAGCGCATCGGCTTCGCCCTCGCTCAGCAAGCGCGCGGTGTCATTGAGGTAGGGGTCGTATTCGGGGAAGCCGCGGGCGAAACTCACCCGGGTAGGGTAGCCGGTCAGCCAGGCGCAGACTTGGCTGGCGGTCCGGTCGCCGTCCTGTCCGCCCAGAGGCAGGACGGCGGCACGGGTTTCCTTGTTGAGCGCCGTCACCGCCTGGCAAACCTGCTGCACCGTGAGATCGGCGTGCGGAAAGTCCAGCTGCCCCGCCACCCAAGTCACCACGCTGTAGCTCGACCGCTTCAGCCGGTCCACGACGCCCTCCAGCACCGCGACCGGCACACCGCCCGCGGTCTCGGCCTGGAGCGAGGCGCCGCGCACCAGCGCCGACAACACCGCGGCGAGTTCGGGCAGATGCTCGGGAGCGCATTCGATGACCTGCGGGCGCCGCCCATCGGGCGACATCGCCGCATCGCCGCTGGGTGCCCGGCCGAGATAGATGACTTCGCGTTGACCCGGATTCTGCCCGAACAGGGTTTCCTTGTTCCAGACGAAGCGTTCGAAAAAACGCGGAAAGGCGGCTTCGACATCGCTGCCGAAAACCAGGAGGACTTCGACCCGGTTCTTCACCTCGGCCAGCGTCGTCGCAATCCAGCCCGAATCGGCCAGCACCAGCAGGTTGCGGACGCCGCCGCCGGCGCGGGCCTGATCGAACACACCGTGGACCTTGTCGATAAGTGCAAGCGCCGCGCGGGTATCATTGACATCGGTTCCGAAGCCGCTGAACACCGGCAGCCTGGCATCCTTCAGAATCGCCGCCGCCCGCTGCACCGCTTCAGCCAGGGAAACCGGCTTGCCGGCGATACGGGGAGCGGTATCGGTCACGGGCTGCTCGAAACCGGGAATCGTGACGGCGTCGCCATTTGCCAGCACCCGCACGCTCGAACCGGAAACCTCGATTTTCAGGTCGTCGGAGGCGATACCGCAGAACGGACTGGGAACGTTGTCCCAGACCTTGGCCGAGGTGTTGTCGGTCATGCCCTTTCCTTAATATGCTCTGATTTGAGAGTCCGAAGTGGTTCCACGTCCTGCGTCATCAGGGACGGGGGACAGGCAGCCATCCGCGTGGCTGGCAAGAATAGGGAATCCAGACCCGTTTTTCAACTTGCGGCCAGCCATGCCGAACAGGGGCGAACGATCGACAAAACGATCCCCTTCCTCTAGGCTAGAGACCTTATTACCGCGCCGCATCACCGAACGGGCCCCGCTCTTCGGAGCGGCGCCGATATCGCCCCTGCATCACCCTCCGAGCACCATGCCGAAACCGTCCACCCGCGTCTGTGTCCACGCCTCCGCCCGCCTGCATCTCGGGTTTATCGACATCTCCGGCACATTCGGGCGCAGATTCGGCAGCATCGGAGTAGCGATCGAAGAGATATCGACACGCCTGAGCCTTTGCCCGAGCCGAATGCCGCATGCCAGCGGCCCATCGGCGGAAAGGGCTCTGGCCATCTTGGAAAAACTCGAAGCCGCCTTGAGCCTGCCGGGCTCGGCCAGGGTCGAAATCGAATCGGCGATTCCGGAGCACGTCGGCCTCGGATCCGGCACGCAGATGGCTCTGGCCTTGGGTACCGCCCTCATCCATGCCTATGGATTACCGCTCACCCCCAGGGATATCGCGCCGCTCATCGAAAGGGGCGCGAGGTCGGGGATCGGCCTGGCGTCGTTCGAACAGGGCGGACTGATCGTCGACGGCGGGCGCGGCCCGCAAACCGTCAGCCCGCCGGTGATCGCGCGCCTGCCGATACCGGAAGACTGGCGCTTCATCCTGGTGTTCGACTCGCGAGGGCAAGGCCTTCACGGCTCGCAGGAAATCGACGCCTTCCGGGCCTTGCCGCCGTTCCCGGAGCACGAGGCCGCCCGCTTGAGCCACCTGATCCTGATGCAGACACTGCCCGCCCTCGCGGAAAACCGGCTCGAGACCTTCGGTGCCGGCATCGCCGAAATCCAACGATCCGTGGGTGATTATTTCGCGCCCGCGCAAGGCGGCCGCTTCACCAGCCCCGACGTCGCCGCGGCCCTCGCGTGGCTCGCGGCGCAAGGGGCGGTGGGCATGGGCCAGAGCTCGTGGGGACCGACGGGCTTCTGTCTCGCCGCTTCCGAACCAGAAGCGCAGCGGCTGGCAGCGGCGGCGCGCACTTTGGACATTGCAGCCCATCTCGACTTCCTGGTCGCCCGGCCGCGCAACCGGGGTGCCGACGTAACGCTTGCCATACCGGCTGCCGACCCGCACCCCGCCCACGCCTAGCCTACCGATGCGGGAAATCGGCTCCGCCCTGGTGGTCGCGGCATCCGCCTCGAGTCTCAGCCGTTCGCTGAGGCGGGGAGGTTGGTTGCCGTTCGCGCTCGACGGATTCGGGGATATGGACACACGGGAGTACTGCACCGAGTGCCAGGTCGTGCCGCGGGGAAACGGCGGCTTCGACGCCGCCGCCCTGCGATCGGCCATTGACCGGGCCTACCCTACCGATATCGCGCTTTACGGCGGCGGCTTGGATTCGCTGCCCGATGTGATCGAATACCTTGCCGAGCGGCGTCTCCTCCTGGGGAATGCCCCGGAAATCGTTCGGCTCGCAAAAACGCCGCAGCGGTTTTTCGCACTGCTGTCCGGCTTGGGTATACCTTTCCCGGAGACGCACTTCGACCCGCCCCGCGACATCCGCGGCTGGCTGGTCAAGCACGGCCGCAGCGAGGGCGGCGGCGGCGTGCGCCTCGCCGATGCCGCGGGAATGTCGACACCGGACCAATATTTTCAGCGTCGCCTGCACGCCCGCCCCATGTCGGCCCTGTTCCTGGCCGATGGCGCAAAATCGCGAATCATCGGCTTCAATAGCCTGTGGACCTCGGCGACCGATCCGCACCGGCCGTTCCGGTTCGCCGGAGCGATCAACCGAACCTCGCTGAGCGCCGCGCAACGGGGAGCGGTGCATGGCATCGTGACCGGGCTCGTCCCCGCCTTGCGGCTGCGTGGCCTGAACAGCCTGGACTTCATGACCGACGAGGACGGCGGGATCCGGGTGCTCGAACTCAATCCGCGCCCAAGCGCCACCATGGCGCTTTACGACGACGATTTCCCGTCCGGTCTCGCCCAGCTTCATATCGACGCCTGCCGCGGCCGGCTGCCCGAATTCGAAGTGCCCGCAAGCCCGGTCCGCGCCTTCCGAATCCTCTACGCCCCCGATGACGTAAAGCCTCCTGTGACACTAGAATGGCCATCGTGGTGCCGGGACCGCCCCGGCCCCGGATGCCGCATCGAGAAAGGCGCACCGCTGTGCACGATCACAGCCGAAGGAGCGGACGTCAGCGGCGTGCTTCGAAGCCTCGTCGCACGGCAAACTTCCCTCATGCGAACGATGACCGCCGGGCACGATCTCGTGGCCACCTGCCGCCCCCCCCGGCACCCGATCGGCGAAACATCCGTAATTCCTATTTTCAAGAGGACCATCATGCAGAATCGCGTCAGCGTCAACGCTCACAGCCAGCCCATCGTCAAATACCTGATCACCTATGCCGACAAGCTGCGCCTCCAGATCGACCGGCTGCCCAATGGCTGCACCATCATCGACGCCGGCATCAAGGTGCCCGGCAGCCTGGAAGCCGGCCGCCTCATCGGCGAAATCTGTATGGGCGGGCTCGGGCGCGTCACGCTCACCCACACCGACACCTTCACCAAATGGCCGTTGATGGTCAACGTCCACACATCCAATCCCGTGATCGCCTGCCTCGGCAGCCAGTACGCCGGCTGGAGCCTGTCGCACGGCGAAGGCAAGGAAGGCTTCTACGCCCTCGGGTCAGGACCGGCCCGCGCCATGGCCACCAAGACCAAGGACGGCAAGGAGGAGCCCGTCGAAGAGCTGTACAAGGAACTGAATTATCGCGACAAACACACGGAAACGGCGATCGTCATGGAGGTCGACAAGATTCCTCCGGTCGAAGTGACCGACAAGATCGCCCGCGCCTGCAAGCTGGACCCCTCCCATCTCACCGTCATCCTCACCCCCACCAGCAGCCTGGCCGGCGGCATGCAGGTGGTGGCGCGGGTACTGGAGGTCGCTTTGCACAAGGCGCACGCCCTGCACTTCCCGCTCGAAAACATCATCGACGGCACCGGCTGCGCCCCGGTCCCGCCGCCGCACCCGAATTTCATCAAAGCCATGGGCCGGACCAACGACGCCATCCTGTTCGGCGGACGCGTCCATCTTTTCGTCAAGGGTAGCGACGAAGCCGCCGAAACCCTGGCCAACGAGCTGCCGAGCTCGGTCTCGCGCGATTACGGCAAGCCTTTCGCGGAAGTATTCAAGGAATACAAGTACGATTTCTTCAAGGTCGATGCCATGCTGTTCAGCCCGGCCAGCGTCATCGTCACCACGGTCGACTCGGGCCGCAGCTTCCATGCCGGCGAAGTGGACGTGGAGCTTCTGGAGCGTTCGTTCGGTGGGTGAGTCGGGACGCATCGCCATCGTCACGGACGATCCTGGCTGGCACGGGGCACGGCTGAAACAGGCGTTCGCCGCGCGCGGTTTCGACTGCGCCTATGTGTCGCTCACCGCATGCCACCTGGAGCTGGAAGACCCGGCGATGCCAGTCCGCCTGCCGGGCTTTTCCGAACGCTTGCCGGACGGGGTGTTCGTGCGCGGCATTCCCGGCGGCTCGCTGGAGCAGGTGACCTTCTACCTCGACATCCTGCACGGACTCAAGATGCTCGGCATCCCGGTCTACAACGATGCCCGCGCCATCGAACGCACCGTGGACAAAGGCATGACCAGCTTCCTGTTGCAGCGGGCCGGGATTCCCACGCCGCCGACCTGGGTGCTGGGCGATGCCGAAACTGCACGGGAGATCACCCGCCGCGAACTGGCCGCCGGGCACCGCGTCGTCTCCAAACCGCTGTTCGGCTCCCAGGGCACCGGCTTGCAGCGCCATGACAGCCTGGAGGACATGGCAAACCTGGCCCCGACCAACGGCATCTACTATCTCCAGCGTTACGTGTGCAGCGACGAAAACGCCCCGCATGACTGGCGTGTTTTCGTCATACGCGGGCGCACCGTGGCGGCGATGCGCCGCTGCGGGGTGACTTGGCTGAACAACGTGGCGCAAGGCGCTCGCTGCGAGCCTGCCCGGCTCGACGACATCCTGCTGTGCCGCCTGGCCGAGGATGCCGCCAAGACGCTGGACATGGCCTATGCCGGCGTCGACGTCATCCGCGACCAGCACGGGCGCTACACGGTATTGGAAGTCAACAGCGTGCCGGCATGGAAGGGCCTGCAAAGCGTGAGCGACGTGATCATCGCCGACCTGCTCGTCGACGATTTTCTCGGGCACTGCGCAGGCACCGAATCCGCTCGACGCGCTGCGACATGATTCCCGCCGCGGCGCTCGAAGCCGCCTACCGCTGGGCCTGCGAGACCGAGCTGCTGGCCTTCAAACCCGGTAATGTCAGCGTACACTCCGAAGGCCACGGCATGACGGTGGCGCAGTTCCGCAAAAGCGCCGAAGCCAGTGCGCCGGAGCTGTGCCGGGCGGAACTGGGGGGGGGCGAACGCATTTATCGCGCGGTCGAAGCCACCTGGCATGCCGTCGGGTGCAATACCAACCTGGGCATCGTACTGCTGAGCGCACCGCTGATCGCAGCAGCCCAGTCCCGACGGCCGGATGAAACATTGCGGGATAGTCTGCGGCGGACGCTTTACGCCAGCACCGTCGAAGACGCCGAATGGGCCTACCGGGCCATCTGCCTGGCGCAACCCGGCGGTCTGGGCACGGCCGCCGAACATGACGTCCGCAGCCCGCCGTGCATCACGCTGCGCGATGCGATGCGGGAAGCCGCCGACCGGGACCGCATCGCCTATCAATACACCTGCGACTATACGGATGTTTTTGATTTCATGATTCCACGTTATCATACTGCGCTGTCCCGATGGGACAATGAAGGCTGGGCGGCGGTGGCTGCGTTTTCCGGCATGCTTGCGCGCATACCGGACAGCCACATCGAACGCAAATTCGGGCCCCGCTACTCCCCGTGGGTATCGGAGAAGATGGTGCTCATCGAGAAAACGCTGTCCTATACCGCGCGACCTGAATCGGTTTTGGGGCTTCTACGGGACGTGGATGCCGATTTCAAGACGCGCGGGATAAACCCTGGCACGACTGCCGATTTGACGGTCGCCGGTCTGCTTGCCGTGCGCCTGGAGACGATTATTGCCAGGGCATACCGGGGTTAAACCTTCGGACGCGTGGGACCGAGACGGATATATTGAAACATCATCGGTCTCTGATAATTCTCCCGGGGAAATAACCATGTCCTTATTAAAAAAGTTTTTTTCGTTTTTTTCACAAGAGGAAATTCAGATGGGTAAAGTAAACAAGTTGTTGGTCGGCGAAGCACTGTACGGCGATGGTAACGAAATCGCTCACATCGACCTGATCATGGGTCCCCGCGGCAGCGCTGCGGAAGCCGCATTCGCCAACACCCTGACCAACAACAAAGACGGCTTCACCTCATTGCTGGCAGTGGTTGCACCCAACCTGCTGTGCAAGCCGAATACCGTCATGTTCAACAAGGTCACCATCAAGAACGGCAAGCAAGCCACCCAGATGTTCGGACCTGCACAGCGCGGCGTCGCCATGGCCGTTGCCGATTGCGTGGAAGACGGCACCATCCCGGCAGACGAAGCCGACGATCTGTTCATCTGCGTGGGCGTCTTCATTCACTGGCTGGCCGAAGACGACGCGAAGATCCAGGACTACAACTACGAGGCAACCAAGCTGTCCATCAAGCGCGCCGTCGCCGGCGAGCCGAAGGCTGCGGACGTCGTCGCTCGCAAGGGCAGCGAAGCGCATCCGTTCGCAGCTCACAACTAATTGCGATCTGCCTGGACTGCCGGATTCTTGGCAGTCTCGCAGCGGTCAGGGGAAAAGCGCTGTTTCGGCGCTTTTCCTTTTTTCAGGATGCAGCGGGGCTGAGCCGGCTCCCTTCGATCGCTCCGGAATGCAAGGCGCTCGCCACCAGAACGGCATGAACACCCCGGCGCTCGAGGGCCTCCAGATCGCCTCCGTGTCGCACCCCCCCCGCCGCGATCAACGCCCTGTCCGGGGCCAGTCGGCTGACGCGGTCAAGCTGGTCCAGGTCGGGACCGTCGAAACTGCCCACCCGGTTCAGGCTCATGACGATCACCCTGGCCGGCCAGGCTTCCGGCCGCTCCAGAATTTCGGAACACCCGCGCAGCCCGCCATCGAAAAAGTCCAGCGACAGTATCCAGTCGTGAGCTGCCATTCGCTGCAGCCGCTCCATCGTGTCGAGCGATTCGCTGCCGACGACCGGGACGATGGCATCATGAGGAACATCGCCAACCGCTGGCAACCCCTGGTCCAGCCAGAACACGATGCCAGGAAACGCCGTCTGCAGCGCCCCGATGAGCCGATCCTGACGGCCACGGCCCATCAAGGCATCCAAATCGGCAAGGTAAAAGGTATCGAACGGATGGAGAGCCAGATACGCTTCAACCACCGCAACGGGGTCGGCATCCCGGCACAGGGGGCTGTCGAGCGGCCGGTAACTGTCGCGTCGCCCTCCGATGGCATGAACGGCGATCCCCTGCATAAGATCGAGTACCGGGATGATTTTCATTGATTCAATGGCATTGGCCGCCCCTCCCTGAAATCAGGCGCATGGACATACTGGTTTTCGAATTTGTCAACGGCGGTGGACTGCGCCACGAGCCTCTGCCGCCCAGCCTTGCGATGGAAGGCGATCTCATGCTGCGCGCCCTGCTCGAGGACCTGCTCGAAGTGGCGGGCGTCAGACCGATCATCCTCCGTGACGACCGCCGGGATTTCGCATCCCTCCCCCGCGGCGTCACGGCCCTTCCCATCGCCGCCGGGGACGACCTCGACCGTATCTGGCAGGACGCCATCAGGCGGTGCGACGCCATCTGGCCCATCGCCCCTGAAACCGGCGGAGTGCTCGAACGGCTGTGCCGGGACGTAGAGCAGGCGGCGACCCCGCTGCTCAATAGTCCCGCAGACGCCGTCGCGATCGCCGCAAGCAAGCTCGCCACGGCCCGCGCCCTCGACCGCCACCACCTGCCGGTGGTACCGACCCGGCCTTTGGGCGCACCTCAGCCCGATGCCGAGGACTGTGTCGTCGTGAAACCCGATGACGGCGCCGGCTGCGAGGGCGCCCGGATCGTCCGCCGCGGATGCGATTTCGCCCCGGGCTCGGGGCGCTGGGTTGTACAGCCCTTGCTGCAAGGCGATGCCGTGAGTCTCAGCGCCCTGTTCGCCCAAGGCCGTGCCCGGTTGCTGAGCTGCAACCGCCAGCACGTGGAAAACACCGGAGACGGCTTCGCCCTCCGCGGCTGCGCCGTCAATGCCCTGGACGATCCCGACGGTTGCTGGCAAACGCTCGCCTGCGGCGTCGCCGCCGCTCTGCCAGACCTTTGGGGCTACGCAGGATTGGACCTGATCATGACGGCCGATGGCCCGGTCATCCTCGAGGTCAACCCGCGGCTGACCACATCCTACGCCGGCCTGAAGGCAGCCACCGGCGAAAATCCGGCCGCCATGGTGCTCGGACTCCATCGAACCGCCCGGCTGCCGCCACCCCGGACTCACCGGGGGACGCCGGTCACCGTGCAGCTGGAGCACTCCGATGCACGTTGAGGTGATCGGCTGGGATATCGGCGGCGCCCACCTCAAAGCGGTCGCCCTCTCCGAAACCGGCGCCATCCTCGACATCCGCCAGTACCCCTGCCCACTCTGGCTGGGGCTGGACAGGCTGGAGAGCGCCCTGTCCGAAGCCGTGAGCGATTTCGGCATCGCCCCCTCTTGCCGCCATGCCGTCACGATGACCGGCGAACTGGCCGACTATTTCGAAGACCGGGCGGCGGGCGTCAAGGCTCTGATTTCGGCCATGCTGCGGCGTTTCGGCGCAGGTCGAATCCTGGTTTTCGCAGGGCGCGCCGGTTTCCTCCGCGCCGACGGGATGGAACCCGCGCACGCGCTCGATGTCGCTTCGGCCAACTGGCTGGCGAGCGCGTCGCTCGTCGCCCGCCGCCTGCCGCGGCCGGCTCTGCTGGTCGACATCGGCAGCACGACCACCGATCTGATCGTTCTGGTCAACGGTGAGGTCCGCAGCCGAGGCTATACCGATTATGACAGATTGCGATACGATGAACTCATATACACCGGCGTGGTGCGGACCTCTGCCATGACGCTGGCCGACAAGCTTCCCTTCGAAGGAGAATGGGTCAACCTGATGGCGGAACATTTCGCGACCACCGCCGACATCTATCGTCTCACGGGCGAACTCGTGGAGCACACCGACCAGTTGCCCGCGGCGGACGGCGGCGAGAAAAGCATCGCAGGCAGCGAGCGGCGGCTGGCCCGACTGCTGGGGCGAGACCGGCACGATGCCGGCCCCGACCAATGGCGGCAACTGGCCCTCTGCCTGAGGGAGCGCCAGCTTTCACGCATCGGCCGCGCGGTCGAGCGGCAGTTCTCCCGAAACCTGCTCCCGGCCGATAGCCCGCTGGTCGGGGCCGGCGCAGGATGCTTCCTGGCCCGCGTCATTGCCGCACGCTCGAACCGGCCCTATCTCGATGCACGCGACTTGCTTCCTCGTCCGGCCACCGCGACGACGCTGTCGGTTTCCGACTGTCTGCCGGCCGCGGCGGTCGCCTGCCTGTCCTTCCCGCTCCTGACGCACGCATGACTCCCCGGATCGCTGAACTACCGTATTTCCAGGACAGCGCCGCCCTGTTCGGGCCCTGGGCGGACCGGCGCTGGGCGGTGTTCCTCGACAGCGGCTTTCCGCACTGCCGGCACGGCCGCTACGACATCATCGCCGCCGATCCCATGACCACCCTGGTTACCCGCGGCCATATCAGCGAGATCCGCCGGCAGGGCGAGGCCGCCCTTTCGCCGGAGGATCCTTTCTCTCTCCTGCGTCGGGAATTGGGTGCCACCACCAATCCTTTCGGAGAGCTGCCATTCGCCGGCGGCGCCTTAGGCTATTTCGGCTACGACCTGGGCCGACGCCTGGAAAAACTGCCGGAGCAGGCCGCCGACGCCGAAAACATCGCGGACATGGCCGTGGGCATCTACGACTGGGCGGTGATCGTGGACCATCTGCAGGGCCGCACCTGGCTGGTCAGCCAGGGCCGCTCGCCTGCCACCGCGGCCCGCTGGCCCCACCTGGTACGCTCGTTCAGCCAGATACAGACGCTGGGCTGGCAGCGCACCGGCTTCGACGTGCTGGCGCCGGTGCGAGCCAACCTCAGCCGGCGGGAATATCTGGCCGCCTTCGAACGCATCCAGCATTACATCCACGAAGGCGACTGCTATCAGGTCAATCTGGCGCAACGCTTCGCCGCACCCTGCCGCGGCAACGCCTGGACGCTGTACCAGACCCTGCGCCAGACCAATCCGGCACCCTTCAGCGCCTACATCAATGGACCCCAGGCTCGCGTGCTCAGCTCGTCTCCAGAGCGCTTCCTGCGCGTACTCGACGGCAGGGTGGAAACCAAACCCATCAAGGGCACCCGGCCGCGCTCCGCCGATTCGATGGAGGATCGCCGCCTGGCCGAAGCCCTGCAGAGCAGCGAAAAAGACCGGGCAGAGAACCTGATGATCGTGGACCTGCTCCGCAATGACATCGGCAAACACTGTCTTCCCGGCTCAGTGCGGGTCCCCAAGCTGTTCGACGTCGAGAGCTATGCCACCGTGCACCATCTGGTCAGCACCGTCACCGGCATGCTGGCACCCAGCCACGACGCCATCAGCCTGCTGCGCGACAGCTTTCCCGGCGGTTCCATCACCGGCGCCCCCAAGATACGCTCGATGGAAATCATCGAGGAACTCGAACCGAACCGCCGCGGGGTGTATTGCGGTGCCATCGGCTATCTCGGCTTCGACGGCAACATGGACACCAACATCGCCATCCGCACCCTGGTGCAGTCGGACAGCAC
Source organism: Methylococcus geothermalis (assembly GCF_012769535.1). Taxonomy (NCBI): domain Bacteria; kingdom Pseudomonadati; phylum Pseudomonadota; class Gammaproteobacteria; order Methylococcales; family Methylococcaceae; genus Methylococcus; species Methylococcus geothermalis. The sequence goes on along the minus strand of NZ_CP046565.1, from coordinate 732,834 downwards.
GATCCGGTTCTGGGCCGGCGGCGGCATCGTGGCGGACTCCTCCGGTGCGTCGGAATACCAGGAGTGTTTCGACAAGGCCGCCGCCCTGCTGAACCTGCTCGAACGTTTCCGCATCGCCCGCACCGGGGACGATGTGGGTCGTTAAGCTCGGCGGCAGCCTCGGCGGCTCCACGGCACTGATCCCCTGGCTGCGCACTCTGAAGGATTCCGGGGTGGCGATCGTCCCCGGCGGCGGAGAGTTCGCCGATACGGTGCGCCGGGCCCAGCAGCGCCAAGCTTTCGGCGACGAGGCGGCCCACGCCATGGCCATCCTGGCGATGGCTCAGTACGGCCTGATGCTGAAGGGCCTGGAGCCGGACCTGGAAATCGCCTGGCATCCGGCTGCGGTGCGGAACACGCTCGAGAAGGGGAAATCCGTGGTCTGGCTCCCCCGCCCCGAAGGCATCGACGTGAACCCGGGATGGGAGGTGACCTCGGACAGCCTGGCCTTGTGGCTCGCCGGGGAAATCGCCGCCGACGACCTCGTCCTGGTCAAGTCGGCGCCGCTGCCGCCCGCTAAAGCCGGCGTCGCTGCGCTGCAGGCATCAGGCCTGATCGATCCAGTCTTCGGTGTCTTTTTGAGAGCGAGGAAAACGCGCGCCTGGCTCTGCCACCGTGACCGCCATGAGGAATTCGCCGCCGCGCTGCCGGCCCCGGCAACCGTGTTTACGCGGGTCACCGCATAACCCCCGGGCCGCGCGCGAAGCCCTCGCCATCATTTCGCCCGCAACGCCTGGCTCAACGCATCCTGCTGGAACTTGAGGCTCTTGGAAACGAGTTGCAGCACCCCACGGGCCCAGCCGCCCGGCATCTTGGCGCTGAGCCAATGCGGCAACAGGCGGAAGGACTGAAGGCCGACCAGGGCATATTGCGAAGCCAGCGAGAAGATGCTGCTGTCGAGGGTGGAAAGCAGGGCCATGGAAGCCTGCCGACCCTTGGGGCTCGTGCGCCAATAGGAAAAAATGCACTGGCTGAGCAATTCGGCTTCCGGCGTCTGCGCCAGAAACGCCTCGCGCAGCTCTTCCGCCAGCGTCCGGCGGGTGAGCTGTAGGCGCCCGCACTGGATCGAGTAGCGCCGCAACGCCGCCTCGACGTTCAGCCCGGCGGACTGCAGGGCATCCCGCATGACGAAGGCATCCTTGACCGCAGCGGTGATGCCGGAGGCGGTCAGGGGATGGCAACAGCCCCGCGCATCCCCGATCAACGCGACATTGGCCTTGACGCTCGCCTCCGGCACGATGCAGTAGTTCGCCGCCGCCAGAGGTTTGCCATGGGCCAGCACCGCCTCGATGTCTTCCCGGAACCGTTCAGGGAACAGACGCAGATGCCCGCGGATCGACTCCTTCGAGTCGGCCCCCTTGAGCACCTCGAACATGACCCGCGCGCGCCCGCCGCCGATGCCGTAGGCATAGGAAACGCCGGCCGGATTCAGGAAGATGTTGCCGTAGCCGGGGTTCGGCAAATGGGTGTCCTCGACCTCGACGCCGATCATGCCGGAGTAGCGCTGGGTTTCATGGGAAATGCCGACCATTTTCCGCAACTGGGACATCGGGCCGTCGGCCCCAATGATCAGGCGCGCCCGCACCCGCGTGTCTTTCCCTTCATGCGTGACGATCGCGACATAGCCCTTGCCGTCCTCACGCTCCATCCCCGTGACCCTGGCATCGAGCCATACCGAAACTCGGTCGAAGCCGCGCACGGTCTGGAGCAGATGGCTTTTGAGCAGACTGTGCTCGATCACGCGGCCGCAGCGCCGGCGCCCGTGAATCTCGCCATACGGCAGTAGCGTCGCTGCGGCGCCTTCGCCATCGTTGAAGGGAAATATGGCAAAGCCGTTGACCACACTTCCCTGAGGCGAATCGTCCCCGATCAATCCCAGCTCCCGCAGGCCGTCGATGCCCGGCGGATGAATCAATTCGCCCGCCAGCCTGCGGCCGGGATCCGGATCGGGCTCGACGATCAGGACGCGCAAACCCAGTCCCGACAACGCTGCGGCAGCCGCGGAACCGGCAACACTGCCGCCTGCGATCAGAACGTCCCACTCCCCCACTTCAATCGAACTCATCTGCGATAACCCGTGTCAAGATGTTCTTCAGCCCCGGCAAGCGCCGGCCCGGCGTTGTTCAAACCCGCGTTCATTGAAACACCGCCCCCTTCAGCCGCGCATAGCGCGCCACCGCCCAGGCCGGGAAATAAATATGGTAAAGCCGGTAATCCAGCATGGCTGCGCCGAAAAATACGCCATTGACCCCTTGCCGGGGCCAGCCACCATCGTCCTGCTGCTGAGCGATCAGCCAGGCGATGCCTCGCTCGATGGACGGGTGCGCAGCGGGATGAACCTCCATGAGCGCAAGCAGGGCCCAAGCGGTCATCACGGCCTGGCTGCGCTCGTTTTCGACGTAGCGCCCCTCGAGGCAGCTCGAATAATGCTCGCCCCAGCCGCCGTCGGGGCGCTGCTTCCCGATCAGCCAGCCAGCCGCCGATTGCAAAACCGGATCCGCAGGATCTGCACCGGCCATGCGCAAGCCCTTGACCGCATGGAACGCCGCATAGGTGTAGTTGATACCCCAAAATCCCGGAAACGACCCGTCGTCCCGTTGCCGGCTCCTCAGGAACCTTTCCGCTTTCCGGATCGCCGTTGCGATCCGCCCACCGGGAAAATCCGGATAATGCCTTGAATAGTGCGCCAAAGCCCCCAAGGAAGAGCCCGTGCACTCGAGGTAGGACAGCTCGGTCATGCATTGGCCGAACATCTCGGAAGGATTGACCAGCTCCAGCAGCCTGCCGCCACGCCGCCGCTCGTAAGTGCCAAAGCCACCGTCCGCGTTCTGGCGGGAGAGGATGAATTCCACGCCAAGCCGCAGGCGTTCGCTTCCCAGAGGCGCAATCGTCCCGATGTCGGGACACTCGTATAGCGCGAACAGAGCGCTCATGGCCTCCGCCGCGCAATCGCTCACAGGCCAGCGATGTTGGCCGTCGGAGAAACACCATCCCCCCAGCGCCGGATCGCGCCATGCTTGGCGATAATCCGCCAATTCTTCGGTCATCTGCGCCGCGCCGAGAAAACCATGAGCCCGATTCAGCGCCTGCACCGCCTCGTCGTCGAGCTGCGGCATCTCGGTCAAAGCCTGCATCGCGAAAGCCGTATCCCAGGAATTCGAACGGGCGCCCACATAGCGGAGCCCCTCCGTTTCATCTTCCCAGCGCCAGGCTTCGACGCCTTCGAGGCTGGGCGCCAGATCGGGGTGTTGCGGATCACGGGCGAAGATCGCCAGGCAGTTCAGCAGGCCGCTGACCGGGGAAATACCCTGGTAACGCGTCGCGCGCTGCTCCCTCAGTATCTGCCCGAAGCAATAGTCCAATGCCTTCTGCCGAAGGCCCCGCCAGGGCCGGCGCTCGTAACGCGCCAGCAGGTCATAAACGATCCGCAGCACCCGGCTGATCGGGACGTAGAGATCGGTCTGGGAGACGGCGTGGCGGAATGCCCCGAAATCGACGGCCTCATAAGGTTTGGTGTACAACTCGCGGCGCAGTTCCTCCCTGAGCGTTTCAGGAAGGGATGCGCCGAATCGGGCGCCGGAGAGATAGGCGATGCCCAGATAGATCAGACGCGTATGGCAATAGAACCGGCTCGGATGAAACGGCAGCCAGCGCGGCAGCAAGAACAGCTCCGGCGGCACGGCATTGACGCCTTCCCGTCCGTACAGCCCGACCAGCATCAGCCAGAACTTGCCCCAGGTGGGGATGGCCTCGACGCCGTCCGGCCGGGCATGAAGCCACTCTCGCGCCTTGACGAGCATCGGCGTATCCGGCCCGAGCCCCAGGAGCCGCAGTGCAACGTAGGCCAAGGCGGTGAAAAACACGTAGCCCGGGCTTTCCGGATGCATGCCCCAGGCGCCGTCGGCAAGCTGGGAGACCTCGAAATGCTTGACGATCTCCGCCCGCTCCCGCTCCGAATAGGGATGCCCGACGACCGTACGCACGATCACCGCCTGGGCGAGGATCATCGTGCACCACACCATCTCCCCTTCCCAGTCACCGGCGGGCCGCTGGAGCGCGAGCAGATGCCTCATGGCCGCGCGGGCGCACTGCTCCGCCGAGCGGAAGCCTGAGACCGCGGCCGCCGCATCGGGCGCATGTCCGGTGCTTTCCTTGTATTGAGCGTTCAAGATAGCGGCATGCCGAACTCGGAACGTTTGACGGACCGGAACGCATCCCGCCCGGCCGAAAGCCTGCGGCAATTCCGGTGCGAATCATTCTGAATCACGGGGGAAAGCGTCGGCTGCAAATCGATCATCAGAGCCTGGCGAACTGGGAAATGCGTCATGTGCGACTATTTTGTGGGAAAACCACCACACCGTCCAGCATCGCAGGACGAACCGGAAAAATATTCACGAGGCCCCTCGACGCGGTACGATTAACGAACCGGCAACAATTCCCCGAACTCCTCGTCAATCAAGCGTAATGAAACTGGTGCTGCAAATCGCGATCGGCGTATTCTTGGGAACTCTGGCGTCACAGCTGGCCGTCGAGACCTGGCGATCCCGGCAGGAGCAAGCCGCCAGGGCAGCATCGGAAAAAATCGAGGCCGAAAAGGCTAGAACCCGGCAAGAGCTGTCCGAACGTATCCGCAGTTTGCTGATGCGTGGCCGCGGGGATGGCCCGAGCCCAACCACGATGCCGCCGGGTTTCATTCCCGATGATGCCGAACCGATACCATCCGGTGAAAACTGACACCCCGCTCGATGAACTCCGATCGCCCCCTTGCCGTGGACCTTGTTTGCCACCACTCCCGGCGCTGCCCGGCCGTGCGCAGGATCGAGGTAAAAGCCCGCCGTCCGGCAGCGACGACCGTCGAACTGAGCTTCGTTCTCCAAGGCGAACTGGCGGCGCTTTCGTTTCCTTCCCGCTCGCATCGGCGCTGGGTCCGCGGCCTGTGGGAACATACCTGCTTCGAGGTGTTCGTCAAACCGGAGAATGGCTCGGTGTATCATGAATTCAATTTTTCGCCATCGGGTGAATGGGCCGCGTTCGCCTTTTCCGACTACCGCGACGGGAAACCCTTCGGGGAGAGACTGCAACCCGCGGTGACCACCCGGCGAACGGAAACCCGGTTCGAGCTCGATGCGATCATAGGCCCCGAACTTCTGCCCGGCGTCGACGTCCGTACCCGTCTGTGGATCGCTTGTGGCGCAGTCGTCGAAGATTCCGGCGGCACCCTCTCCTACTGGGCCCTCCGCCATCCGGCAGATGTTCCCGACTTCCATCATCCGGACGGTTTTACGCTCGAGCTCGCGTCCGAACGACACGCTTACTGACGAACCAGGATATCCCATGAAGCTCGGCATCGAACGCCTGCTGGAGGACCCGGCGCTGCGCGCCCCATTGAAAGGCCGCCGGATCGCCCTGCTGGCGCATCCCGCCTCTGTCACGCGCGACCTGACCCACACGCTGGATGCCCTCGCCGCGGCGGACGGCATCGATCTGAAGGCCGCCTTCGGCCCCCAGCACGGCCTGCGCGGAGACAAGCAGGACAACATGGTCGAATCCCCGGACTTCCTCGACGCCCGCCACGGCATCCCGGTGTTCAGCCTGTACGGGGAAACCCGGCGCCCGACCGAAGCGATGCTGGACAGCTTTGACCTGTTACTGGTCGATTTGCAGGACCTCGGCTGCCGCATTTACACATTCATCACCACCTTGCGCTACGTCTTGGAAGCGGCGGCGGAGCGGGGCATCACGGTATGGATACTCGACCGCCCCAATCCGGCCGGACGGCCGGCGGAAGGATTGCGGCTGCGAGAGGGCTGGGAGAGCTTCGTCGGCGCCGGCCCGCTCCCCATGCGCCATGGCTTGACGATGGGTGAACTCGCCCTGTGGTTCGCGCGGACGCTGCGCCTCGACCTGGAATTAAATGTCGTTACCATGGAAGGATGGCGAGTATCCGACGCCCCCGGCTACGGCTGGCCTCTAGGGGAATACGCTTGGGTGAATCCCAGCCCCAATGCCCCCAATCTTTCGATGGCGCGCTGCTATGCCGGAACCGTGATGATCGAAGGCACCACGCTCTCCGAGGGACGCGGGACCACCCGTCCGCTGGAGATGCTCGGAGCGCCGGACATCGACGCGCGAGAACTCGTGACCACCATGCGCTCGCTAGCACCCCACTGGCTCCAAGGCTGCATCCTGCGGGACTGCTGGTTCGAGCCGACCTTCCACAAGCATGCCGGCCGCCTGTGCTCGGGCATCCATATCCACGCCGAAACCGCCGCCTACGATCATGAAAGCTTCCGCCCCTGGCGGCTCACGGCGCTGGCGCTCAAGGCCCTGCGCCAGCTGCAACCGGACTATCCCATCTGGCGGGACTTTCCCTATGAATACGAATTCGACCGCCTCGCCATCGACCTGATCAACGGCTCGGAACTGCTACGCCTGTGGGTGGACGACCCCGCCGCCACACCGGCCGATCTCGACGCGCTCACCCGCCCGGACGAAACCTCATGGCTGGAGGAACGCGAAGCGGTGCTCCTGTATCGCTAGCCCCGACCGGTTCAGGCAAAACCGCCATTCCCGGGGCCTGCATTTTCTTGATATACTGTAAAAATTTCTCTACTCCCAGACCACCATAACCATAAGAAGAAAAGTCGATGTCAAGACGCAACAGCTATACGTGGGACGAGTTGCTGCAATGCGCCCGAGGTGAAATGTTCGGGCCCGGCAACGCCCAGCTCCCCGCCCCTCCCATGCTGATGTTCGATCGCATCACACACATCGACTCGGTGGGCGGCGCCTTCGACAAAGGGCTGATCGTGGCGGAACTGGACGTCAAACCCGAGCTGTGGTTTTTCGATTGCCATTTCATCTCCGACCCCGTGATGCCGGGGTGCCTGGGGCTGGACGCCATGTGGCAGATGGTCGGATTCTACCTGGGCTGGATCGGCGGCAAGGGGCGGGGGCGAGCACTCGGCGTCGGCGAGGTCAAATTCCGAGGCCAGGTCCTGCCGCACAACAAGCGGGTAACCTACCGCATCAACCTAAAGCGGGTGATTCTGCGCAAACTGGTCATGGGCATTGCCGACGCGGAGATGGAGTGCGACGACAAGGTCATCTACGAGGCCAACGACCTTCGTGTCGGTCTTTTCACGAGCACGGACGACTTCTAAGGAGCACAAACATGAGACGTGTAGTCGTTACCGGCATCGGCATCGTTTCCAGCATCGGCAACAACAAGGCCGAAGTCGTCGAGTCGCTGCGGCTCGGCCGCTCCGGCGTCTGCCGTTCCGAGGAGTATGCCGAGCTCGGCTTCCGCAGCCAGGTCCACGCCCCCATCCGGCTGAATCCCGACGACCTCATCGACCGCAAAATCCGCCGCTTCATGGGCGACGGCGCAGCGTTCAACTATCTTGCCATGCAGGAAGCCATCGCCGACGCGGGACTCGAAACCGGCGAAGTTTCCGACCCGCGCACCGGCCTGATCATGGGCTCCGGCGGCCCGTCGACCTCGAACATGTTGATGGCGTGGAGCACTTTCCGCGAAAAGGGGGTCAAGAAAGTCGGGCCGTACATGGTGCCGCGCTCAATGTCCAACACCAACTCGGCCTGCCTGGCCACGCCTTTCCAGATCAAGGGCGTCAACTACTCGATCAGCTCGGCCTGCGCGACCAGCGCCCACTGTATCGGCAATGCCGCGGAACAGATCCAGCTGGGCAAGCAGGACATCGTGTTCGCCGGGGGCGGCGAAGAGGTCCACTGGACCATGAGCGTGCTGTTCGACGCCATGGGCGCGCTGTCCGCCAAGTACAACGACACACCGGAAACCGCCTCGCGGCCCTACGACGCGGACCGCGACGGCTTCGTCATCTCCGGCGGCGGCGGCGTCCTGGTGATGGAAGAGCTGGAACACGCCAAGGCGCGCGGCGCCCGGATCTATGCCGAACTCACCGGCTACGGCGCCACCTCCGACGGCTACGACATGGTCCAACCCTCGGGCGAAGGCGCGGTGCGCTGCATGCGGCAGGCGATGGCCACCATGTCCGCGGCAAAAGTCGATTACATCAATGCCCACGGCACCAGCACACCGGTGGGGGACATCCGCGAGCTGGAAGCCATGAAGGCAGTCTTCGGCGAATCCGTTCCGCCGGTCAGCTCCACCAAGTCCCTGACCGGTCACGCCCTGGGCGCCGCCGGCGTACACGAGGCGATTTATTCCCTGTTGATGCTGGAGCACGGTTTCATCAGCGCCTCCGCCAACATCCGGAACCTCGACCCTGGCGCAGCAGGAATCCCCATCGCTCGCGAACGAATCGACGGCGTCCTCCTCGACACAGTGATGTCCAACAGCTTCGGCTTCGGGGGCACCAACGCGACCCTGATCTTCCAGCGTTATGCCGGATAACGCGGGGGCCTCCCTTTACGCCAAGGAACGCTACGAGTTCAACAAGCTGCAAAAGCGGCTGCGGAGGCTCGTCGGACAAGCCATCGCCGACTATGGGATGATCCGGGACGGGGACCGCGTCATGGTCTGCCTGTCAGGGGGCAAGGACTCCTTCACCCTGCTGGACATCCTGCTCAAACTGCGGCTCAACGCGCCGGTGAACTTCGACCTCATCGCGGTCAACCTGGACCAGAAGCAGCCGGGATTTCCCGCCGAAGTCCTGCCGAACTACCTGTCGGAACGGGGCATCCCGTTCCACATCATCGAACAGGATACCTACAGCGTGGTCAAGAGCATCATCCCGGAAGGCAAGACCACCTGCGGACTCTGCTCCCGCCTGCGGCGCGGCCTGCTGTACCGCCATGCGGCCGACAACGGCATCACCAAGATCGCCCTCGGACACCACCGCGACGATATTCTGGAAACCTTCTTCCTGAACCTGTTCTACGGCGGCACGCTGAAAGCCATGCCGCCCAAGCTGCTGAGCGACGACCGCCGCCACATCGTGATCCGGCCGCTGGCCTATTGCAAGGAAGAGGACATCGCCGAATATGCCCGAATCCGCGATTTCCCCGTCATCCCTTGCCATCTGTGCGGCTCCCAGGAAAACCTCCAGCGTCAAGCCATGAAAGCCATGCTGCGGGACTGGGAGAAGCGCCATCCGGGGCGGGTGGAAACGATATTCACGGCACTCCAGAACGTCTCCCCATCGCAGCTCGCCGACGCCAAGCTGTTCGACTTCGCGGGCCTGGAATCCTTGCGCAATACCGGCGACGCGACACCCGAGCGCGGCGCTGGCCTGGACATCCTCTCCGTCTGACCCATGGGAGCGTTACGCCGGCGCCACCGCCAACCCTCGCGCCTGCGCGCCGCGCTCGTCCCGGAAGAATGGGCCGACCGCCTGCAAATCTGGCTGTCGCTGGTCCTGCAGGCCTTGATCCTCGGCGTCTTCATCGGCGCCCTGCATGAAGCCCAATGGCTGGTCGCCTTCACTTCGCTCGCGGTGCTCGCTCTGACCTTCCTGCCCGCCTTGATCGCCCGCCAGTTCCAGGTCCAGTTGCCGGTGGAATTCACCTTCATCACCTGCCTGTTCCTGTACGCGGCTTTCGGCCTGGGCGAAGTGGCGATGTTCTACGAGCGCTTCTGGTGGTGGGATATCCTCCTGCACAGCGTTTCCGCGCTGGTCATGGGACTCCTGGGCTTCCTGCTGATCTATGCGTTCCACGCCACCCATCGGGTGAAAATGGCACCGTTCTACGTCGCCATCACCGCGTTCTGTTATTCGATGTCAGTGGGAGCCTTATGGGAAATTTTCGAATTCCTGATGGACCAGGGATTCGGATTCGATATGCAGAAATCTGCGCGCGATACCATGACCGACCTCATCGTCGATGCCGGCGGCGCCTTCCTGGCCGCCTGGATGGGCTACCACTACGTCAAGAACGGCGATTCGCTCATTGCGGACCGGCTGGTACGGCGCTTTGTGGCCCGCAATCCGCGGCTGTTTCCGCCCCGCCGGCGATGAAGTCGTCGCTAGCGACGCTTGAGGGTGAATCTGGACCGGTCCCCCGTCGTGCAACGGAACTCGCCCTGGATGATCCCACCGCCCTGCTTCACCTCGGCCTCGAAGTCGCAGAAATTACCGGGCAGCATCAGCGAATCCGTGCGTCCAGAAAAAACGCCACTGTCCACCGAGCCTTTCAGATTCCCCGCATCGCCGGCGCTGTTGGAATAATTGCCGTAGACCGCCTGCCCGCGCTGATCCAGAGACATCTCCAGCGAAAAACTCATGCCCTCGCTGTAACCAGCGGTGCGGATTTCGCTGCCGGAATAGTTGCCGGTCACGGAAAGGGGAAGCAGCGCTTCATTACCTTCACCGGCCGCTGGCGCTTCCTCGTCCACCCCCACGGACGGCTGCGGCACGGCGCCGGTGTCCCCCGCAGCCTGTTCCTGTTCGACCCCCTCCCCGCCCCCCTCATGGCCAGGGCCAAACACGCCGAATCGATCCAACGCCACGATGAGCGCCGTGATGCCGACAATGAAAACAATCGCAGCCGCCTTCCTCCCGGCTGCGCCGTGCCGCAGCTCGGATGCGTGGTCATGATCGGCCATCGGCATTTTCTCCGCTTCCCTCACTTGGTGAATCCCGGTTCCGATTGTCCAATTAACGGCTGAAACTGTCTACGTGGAAACGCACACGCGACCCCAGAAAAGACGCCCCGCCGATCCGCGCGGCCTTCACAGGACCCTCCCGCGGAAAAAACTTTCGAGCCGACACCCGGATCGGTTGAATTGAGCATGGAAAAACCACAGAATAATTTACTAAATCGCTCGGGCATATCTAGCCACCGTCGTTTGATCGGCTGAATCCTGAAATTTCGTTAACTGGGGAGGAAAAGTGTCGTGCGACTGACGACGAAGGGCCGCTATGCGGTCACCGCCATGCTGGATCTCGCTTATCACAGCGAAACGAATCCGGTCACGCTGACCGATATCGCCAAGCGGCAGAATATATCCTTGTCCTATCTCGAACAACTGTTCGCCCGTCTGCGCCGGGCGGGCATGGTGGAAGGCGTGCGCGGCCCCGGCGGCGGCTACCAGCTCAGCCGCTGCGCGGACGAAATCAACATCGCGGAAATCATCGCCGCCGTGGATGAACCGATCGATTCCACCCGCTGCGGCGGGAAGGCGAACTGCCAGAACAACCAGCCCTGCCTCACCCACGACCTGTGGATGGGCCTGAGCGAGCAGATCCGCGAATACCTGGCTTCCATCAGCCTCGGCGAAGTGCTGAGCCGGCAACCGGTACGGCAGGTCGCCGAGCGCCAGGACCGCCAGAGCCTGCGGCGTGTCGAACTCCTGATGGGGCAGGAGCCGGCCAAGACCGGATGATCTATTTCGATCACAATGCCACCACCCCGCTGGACGGGCGGGTGCTGGAGGCCATGCTGCCCTACCTGAAATCCTGCCACGGCAATCCTTCCAGCCTGCACCGTCCCGGCCGAATCGCCCGCGACGCGGTGGAAACCGCCCGAGCCCAAGTCGCCGCCCTGGCCGGCGCCGCCCCGAGCCAGGTCGTGTTCACCAGCGGCGGCAGCGAAGCCAACAATCTCGCCATCAAGGGCCTGGCCTGGAGTCTGCAACCCGGCCGCCTCCGCATCGGTGCCACCGAGCACCCCTCGGTTGCGGAGCCTGCGCGATTTTTGTGCAGCCAGGGCTGGGAATGCCGAACCTTGCCGGTGGATGCCCAAGGCATGATCGAAGATTTTGCCCTGGCTGAGACCGCGCAAAATCCGCCCGATATCGTCGCGGTCATGCTGGCCAACAACGAGACCGGCGTCATCCAGGACGTCGCCCGCATCGCCGCCGTGGCCCGCGACAACGGCGCCTGGCTCCATTGCGACGCCGTCCAGGCCGCGGGAAAAATCCCGCTCAGCTTCGCGCAAACCGGCGCCCATCTGATGTCGCTGTCGGGACACAAGATTTACGGCCCCAAGGGAACCGGCGCCCTGATCGTCGACCCTTCGGTCCCACTGACGCCGCTCATCCACGGCGGCGAGCAGGAAAAGGGCCTGCGCGGCGGCACCGAAAACGTCGCCGCGATCGTCGGCTTCGGCAAAGCCGCCGAACTCGCCGCCGCCGAACTGGAAGAGTACGGCCGTCGGCTCCGCCGCTTGCGGGATATCCTGGAGCGGGGCATCGAAACCCTGCCCGGCACCATGGTCTTCGCCCGCGCCGCCGAACGGCTGCCCAATACGGTGCAATTCGCCATTGCGGGCTATGACGGCGAAACCCTGGTCATGCTGCTGGACCGCCAAGGTCTGGCGGTGTCCAGCGGCTCCGCCTGCGCCAGCGGAGCGCGCGAACCCAGCCCCGTGCTACTCGCCATGGGCGTCGATCCGGCCCTGGCGGCCGGCGCGGTGCGAATCAGCCTGGGCAGGGACAACACCGAGGCGGAGGCGGAACAATTGCTCGCCTCGCTCGGTCGAATCACCGGGGTCGAGCCGGGCCCCTGAATCTCAAACTCTTCTCTCGAGGACACCACCATGGCCGTTACAGTGACCGAAAACGCCGCCACACAGATCGCCAGACAACTCGAACGCCGCGGGCGCGGCGTGGGCCTGCGGCTGAGCGTCAAGCAGGCGGGATGTTCGGGCTACGCCTATGTCGTAGATTACGCCGAGGAGATCACCGCCGACGATTCGGTATTCGAGCAGCACGGCGTCAAGATCGTGGTCAAGACCACCGATCTGGCCTATCTCGACGGCGTCGAAGTCGACTACGCCCGGGAAGGGCTCAACGACGCCTTCCGCTTCCACAACCCCAAGGCTACCGCGAGCTGCGGCTGCGGCGAGAGCTTCGCGGTGTGAGCCGCCCACGCGAAATCCCGGACAACTTCCAAAAGCTTGCAATAATCCGTTAAAATCAAGGGATTTTTTCCATCCCCGGCGGTATCGCCGGGATGGACGGCCAACAGCCCCTTCAACGATTCAGCCAACACCAAGACGCAAGGAGATTCCATGGCGGTAGAACGCACTTTATCCATCATCAAGCCTGACGCGGTCGCCAAGAACGTCATCGGCGAGATTTATACCCGCTTCGAGAAGGCCGGTCTCAGGATCGTGGCTGCGAAAATGGTCCAGCTCTCCCGCGAGCAGGCCGAAGGCTTCTACGCCGTGCACCGGGAGCGCCCGTTCTTCAACGACCTGGTGTCCTTCATGATCAGCGGCCCGGTCATGATCCAGGTGCTGGAAGGCGAGAACGCCGTCGCCAAGAACCGCGACCTGATGGGCGCCACCAATCCGAAAGATGCGGCTCCCGGCACCATCCGCGCGGACTTCGCCGTCAGCATCGACGAGAACGCGGTCCACGGCTCCGACGCGCCGGAAACCGCGGCCCAGGAGATCGCCTATTTCTTCAAGAGCGATGAAATCTGCCCCCGCATCCGCTGAGGCGGGAGCGCGCATCAATCTGCTCGATCTGGACCGGGAGGGCATGGAAGCCTTCTTTGTCCGCATCGGCGAGAAGCCGTTCCGCGCTTCGCAGCTGCTGCAATGGATCCACCAGCGCGGCGTCACCGATTTTTCGCTGATGACCAACCTGAGCAAGGCGCTGCGCAGCCGGCTCGAAGCCGTGAGCGAAATCCGGCCGCCCGAGCTGGTGCTCGAGCAGCGCTCGGCCGACGGCACCCGCAAGTGGGTGCTGCAGGTGGATGCCGTCAACCGTGTGGAGACCGTGCTGATTCCCGACGAGGGGCGCAATACCCTGTGCGTGTCCTCGCAGGTCGGCTGCTCGCTCGAGTGCTCGTTCTGCTCCACCGCACGCCAGGGATTCAACCGGAACCTGACCACCGCCGAGATCATCGGCCAGCTCTGGGTGGCGCAGCACCGCCTCGGCGAGGAACAGCGCATCAGCAACGTGGTGCTGATGGGCATGGGCGAGCCCTTGCTCAATTTCGGCAACGTCGTCGCCGCGACCCGCTTGATGATGGACGATTTCACCTACGGCCTGTCGAAACGGCGGGTCACGCTCAGCACTTCGGGCATCGTGCCGGCGCTGGACCGGCTGGCCGAGGTCAGCGACATCAGCCTGGCGGTATCGCTGCACGCCCCCCACGACGAGCTGCGCAACGAACTGGTGCCCATCAACCGCAAATATCCGATCAGGGAACTGCTGGCCGCCTGCAAGCGCTATGTCGGCACGGAAAACCGCCGCAAGGTTACCTTCGAATACGTCATGCTGGAGGGGGTGAACGATGCTCCAGAACATGCCCGAGCCCTGGTTCGATTGCTGAGTCATGTACCCTCCAAGGTGAACCTGATCCCGTTCAATCCGTTCCCGAACTCGGCGTACCGCTGCTCGCGCCCGGAAACCATCGCCCGCTTCGCCCAGATCCTCCAGGATGCCGGACTCATCACCACCACCCGCAAGACCCGGGGCGGGGACATCGACGCGGCCTGCGGCCAATTGGTGGGCAGGGTCAACGACCGCAGCCGGCGCCAGTTCCGCCTGCCTACCGCGCTTTGACGATGAAAGGATGGCTGGCTTTGAGCGCGTTGCTGGGAACCGTTGCCGCCTGCACGACGCCGGAACAGAGGCCGCACGCGGCCAACGATCCCTATGGCGAACTCGGCGCCGCTGACCTCTATGTCCAGAAAGGTGTCCGCTACATGGAGCGGGGAGCTCTGGAGGTCGCGCTGGAAGACCTGACGCATGCGGTGGAGCTGGACCCCGCCAACAGCGATGCGCACGATGCGCTGGCCATCCTGTACGAAAAGCTGGGCAAGACCGAGGAAGCCGACAAGCATTTCCGCGAGGCATTGTCCTTGAATCCGGCGAATTACAGCGCCTTCAACAATTATGGGCGGTTTCTCTGCAACACCGGACACCCGCAGGACGCGATGGAGAAGTTCGAAGTCGCGTACTCGACCCCGCTGTATCCTCAGCCGTGGATCCCGCTGTCCAATGCCGGTGCCTGCCTGCGCCGTGCGGGCCGGACCGCGGAAGCCGAGGCCTATTTGCGCCAGGCGCTGGACAAGAATCCGAACTACCCGCCGGCGCTGCTGGAAATGGCCCACGTCAGCCTGGAGGCGCGACAATACCTGTCCACGCGCGCCTTCCTGCAGCGCTACCAGGCCATCGCCGGAGAGACGCCGGAAACCCAGTGGCTCGGCGCCCAGACCGAGCTTGCCCTGGGCAATGTCGGCGAAGCGCGGCGTCTGGCCGACCGGCTCGGCGAGGCATTTCCGGATTCGGCCGAAGCGGTGCAGGCACGTCGGCTGTTCGGCAAGCACTGACGGCGCTCCCCCATCGATAGACAGACCGACTCAATGAGCGAAAAGATCCAAGCCATCCGCGGCATGCACGACATCCTGCCGGAACTCACTCCGCGCTGGCAGCATGTCGAGCACCAGGTACGCAGCGTCATGGCCAGCTACGGCTACCGGGAAATCCGGCTGCCCATCGTGGAGAGGACCGAGCTGTTCAAGCGCTCCATCGGCGAAGTCACCGATATCGTCGAAAAGGAGATGTACGTTTTCGAGGACCGCAATGGCGATTCGCTGACGCTGCGCCCCGAAGGCACCGCGGGGTGCCTCCGCGCCTGCCTCGAGCACGGCCTGCTGCACAACCAGATCCATCGGCTGTGGTATGCCGGCCCCATGTTCCGCCACGAACGCCCGCAAAAGGGGCGTTACCGCCAGTTTCACCAGGTCGGCGTCGAGGTCTTCGGGCTACCCGGACCCGACATCGACGCGGAACTGATTTTCTTGAGCCGCAGGCTCTGGCAGCGTTTAGGTGTCGCCCACAAGCTGCGGCTGGAACTGAATTCCCTAGGTACCCCGGACGAACGGCTGGCCTACCGGCAGATTCTCGTCGATTATCTGCGCGAGCATTACGATGCACTGGACGCCGACAGCATGCGGCGCCTGGAGACCAATCCATTGCGCATCCTCGACAGCAAGAATCCCGAGATGAAGGACCTGCTCGCCGGAGCGCCGGTACTGGCGGACTATCTGGGCGAAGTTTCACGCGCGCACTTCGCGGGGCTGACCGCGCTGCTCGATGCCGCCGAGATACCTTATGTCATCAACCCGCGCCTGGTGCGAGGCCTGGATTATTACTGCAACACGGTGTTCGAATGGGTGACCGAGGAACTGGGCACCCAGGGTACCGTCTGCGCCGGCGGCCGCTATGACGGCCTGGTGGCCCAGCTCGGCGGCCGCGAATCCACCGCCATCGGCTTCGCCTTAGGGCTGGAGCGGCTGATCGAGCTGACCGGCGAAGCGACCGTCGACACCGCCCCGCATATCTATTTCATCGGGGTGGGGCCGGCCGCCGAGCGGCGCAGCGCCGTGCTGGCGGAAATGCTCAGGGACGCGTTTCCCGGCCTCCGACTGGTGCTCAATTGCGGCGGCGGCAGCTTCAAGAACCAGTTCAAGCGCGCCGACAAAAGCGAGGCGGCCTTCGCCCTGATTCTGGGCGAGGACGAAATGCGGGACGACTGCATCAGCCTGAAACCGCTGCGGTCGGACGGTGTCCAGCAAACGGTCGCGCAGGCCGATCTGGTCCGGCTCATCCAATCCTGTGTCCATATCTGATCGAGGTTGCCATGGAAGTTTATCTGACCGAAGAAGAGCGCCTCGAAGCGCTCAAGCGCTGGTGGAAAGCCAATGCCAGTTCCGTCGTCTGGGGCATAGCGCTGGGCATCGCGGTGATCGTCGGCTGGGGCGCATGGAAGCGCGCCCAGGACGAAAAGTCCCTGCTGGCCGGAACGCTGTATCAGCAGCTCCTCGATGCGGTGGCGAACAAGCAGACCGACGCCGCCGTCCAGTTGGGCGAGCGCATCGACAAGCAGTTCCCCGGTTCCGCCTATGCCACTTACGGCAAGCTGTTCCTGGTGCGGCTCAAGGTCGAGGCAGACGACCTCGCCGGCGCCAAGACGCTGCTGCAACAGGTGATCGCGGACAGCAAGGACGAGAAGATCGTGCAGATCGCCCGGCTCCGGCTGGCCGAAGTCCAACTCGGGCTCGGGGAAACCGAGGCAGCGCTCAAGCTGGCGGAGAGCATATCGGGCAAGGGTAGCCCCGAATTCGCCGCGCTCTCCGAGGAGCTGAAGGGCGACATCTACATTGCCATGAACCGCCCGGAGGAAGCCCGCGCCGCCTACCTGAAGGCGCGCCGGGAAAGCCAGCCCTCCCCCTTGCTCGAACTCAAGCTGACCGACCTCGGGACGACCGCCACCCGATGATCCGCCGCGCACTGCTCATCGCCTCGCTCGCCACCCTGTCCGGCTGCGCCGGGCTGGATGCCATCCAGAATGCCTATCAAGGAATCCAGGACTACTTTACCGGCAAGGACAACGCCGAACCGCCCGCGCCGCTGGCCGACATCACGCCGCAGGTTAAGGTGGACAAACTCTGGACGGCAGAAATCGGCGACGGCTACGACGAGCAGAGGATCAACCTGGGACCCGCGGTGGACGACAGCCGGGTCTTCGCCGCGGAGCGGCACGGCACCGTCCAGGCCTTCAGCCGGCTGACAGGCGAGAAACTGTGGTCGGTCGACCATGAAATGGAGCTGTCCGCCGGCCCCGTGTTCGATGACGGCGAGCTGTTCCTGGCCACCGCCGAGGGCGCGATCATCGTGCTGAACGCGGCCGATGGCGCACTGGTCTGGAAATCGACTCTCGCCAGCGAAATCCTCTCTGTCCCTGCCGTCGCGGACGACGTGGTCGTGGTCCGCGGCGCGAACGGCCATCTGACCGGGCTGGACCGGAAATCCGGCGCCACGCTCTGGTATTTCGAGCGCCACGCGCCGCCGCTGGCCGTCCGTAGCCGGGGCGCGCCGATCATCGCCGGCGACCTGGTCATCGACGGCTTCGGTGGCGGCAAGGTGAGCGCCATCCAACTCAAGGAGGGCAAACTGGACTGGGAGGCCAATGTCTCCCTGCCGCACGGCCGCTCCGAAATCGAACGGCTGGTGGACCTCAGCGCAACCGCCGTGGTGCGGGGCGATTCGGTGTTCGTCTCCGGCTACCAGGGCGGTACCGCGTCGCTGGGGCTCAACACTGGCGAGGTGCTCTGGAAGCGCGAAAACATTTCCTCGCCCGCCGGCATGACGGCCGATCGCAAGGAGCTGTACGTCACCGACGCCAATGCCGACCTCTGGCAGCTCGCCATCCGCAACGGCGAAGACCAGTGGAAGCAGACCGAGCTGCACCAGCGCCGCCTGACCGCGCCCGCCCTGGTGAAGGACTACCTGGTGGTCGGCGACTTCGAAGGCTATCTGCACGTCCTGAACAAGGAGGACGGGCGGATCGTCGGACGCGTCCAGATCAGCGACCAGCCCATCGAGTATCCTCCGGTGGTGTACGGCGACATCGTCTACGTCTATGCCACTGACGGCACCCTGGCCGCGGTGACGGTGGAGTGAACATGCTGCCCATCGTCGCCCTGATCGGCCGGACCAATGTCGGCAAATCCACACTGTTCAACTATCTGACCCGGACCCGGGATGCCCTGGTGGCCGACTACCCCGGCCTGACCCGCGATCGCCAGTACGGCCGGGTGCAACGCGGCGAGCGCAACTATTTCGTGGTCGACACCGGAGGCATCATCGAAGCCGCCGAAGGCATCGACGACCAGGCGATGAAGCAGGTGGACCACGTCCTCGACGAAGCCGACGTCATCCTGTTCCTGGTGGACGTCCATGCCGGCATGACCGCCGGGGACGAACTCATCGCCGAGCGCCTGCACCGGATCAGCAAGCCGGTGCTGCTGGTCGCCAACAAGATCGACGGGACCCATGCCCTGATCGCCGGAGCGGAGTTCCATGCCTTCGGACTGGGCGAACCGCAACTCATCTCCGCGGCGCACGGCACCGGCGTGCATACGCTGCTGGAACGGGTCGAGGCGCTGCTGCCGGAACCCGAGCCGGAAGCGGAAACCGACGCCGAAAGCGGCATCCGCATCGCGGTGGTGGGCCGGCCGAACGTCGGCAAATCGACCCTGGTCAACCGCATCCTCGGCGAGGAACGCGTGGTGGTCTACGACCAGCCCGGCACCACGCGGGACAGCATCTATATCCCTTTCGAGCGGCGCGGGGAGCGCTACACCCTGATCGACACCGCCGGCATCCGCCGCCGCGCCCGGGTCAACGAAGGCATCGAAAAATTCAGCGTCCTCAAGAGTTTCCAGGCCATCGAAAAGGCCCATGTGGTGATCTACCTGGTGGATGCCAGCGAGGGGCTCACCGATCAGGACGCCAACCTGTTGGGGATGGTACTGGAAATCGGCCGCGGCCTCTTGATCGGCTTCAACAAATGGGACGGGCTGGACCCGGAGCAGCGCGAACGGGTCAAGCGACAGATCGACATCAAGCTGCCGTTCCTCGAATTCGCCAAGAAATATTTCGTCTCGGCTCTGCACGGCACCGGGGTCGGCGTGCTGATGGATGCGGTCAAGCCGATCTATCAGTCCGCCATGCTGGACCTGTCGGCCTCGCGCCTGACCCAGGTGCTGCAGGACTGTTTGACCGCCCACCAGCCTCCGCTGGTCCGCGGCCGCCGCATCAAGCTCAAATACGCCCACCAGGGCGGCCACAACCCGCCGGTCATCGTGATCCACGGCAACCAGACCGAGGACCTGCCGGCGGCATACAAGCGCTATCTCGGCAACGAGTTCCGCAAGGCCTTCAAACTGCAGGGCGTGCCGCTGAAGCTGGTGTTCAAGAGCGCGGAAAACCCGTTCCAGGGCCGCCGCAACGAGCTCACCGAGCGCCAGATCAAGAAACGCCGGCGGATGATCCGCCACGTGAAAAAACGTTGACGGCCATTTTCCGAGCAATGCAGTCAACTATATAATTTCCTGTTCCCCTGCCGGCGCATCGTCATCCCTTCAGATGAAAGACTATCTGTTGATCCTCGTCAGCACGACCCTGGTGAACAACTTCGTCCTGGTCAAGTTCCTCGGGCTATGCCCGTTCATGGGCGTTTCGCGCAAGTCCGAAACCGCGATCGGCATGGGTCTGGCGACGACCTTCGTACTGACCCTGTCTTCCGTCAGCAGCTACGTGGTCAATCATTTCCTGCTGGAGCCGATGGGACTGGAATACCTGCGCACCATCACCTTCATCGTGGTGATCGCCGTGGTGGTCCAGTTCACCGAGATGGTGGTGAAGAAAACCAGCCCGTTGCTCCACCAGGTACTGGGGATATTCCTGCCATTGATCACCACCAACTGCGCGGTGCTCGGCGTGGCCCTGCTCAACGTCCAGGCCGGCCACGATTTCGTCGAATCCTTCCTGTACGGCTTCGGCGCCGCCGCCGGCTTTACCCTGGTGCTGGTGCTGTTCGCCGGCCTGCGGGAGCGGGTGGACGCGGCCGACGTGCCCGTGCCGTTCCGCGGCCATGCCATCGCCCTCGTCACTGCGGGCCTCATTTCCGTCGCCTTCATGGGCTTCACCGGCTTGGTCAAGGGCTAAACGGGGCCGAAGATGTTGGCGTTTCTCGCGGTCTGCGTAGTGTTCACCCTGTTCGGCGCGCTGCTGGGCTATGCCTCGCGCCGCTTCAAGGTCGAAGGCAACCCACTGGTCGACCAGATCGATGCCGTACTGCCGCAGACCCAGTGCGGCCAGTGCGGCTTCCCCGGCTGCCGCCCTTACGCCGAGGCCATCGCCAAGGGCGAAGCCGACATCAACCAGTGTCCGCCGGGGGGCGAGGACGGCGTCCAGGCGCTGGCCGACCTGCTCGGGGTCGAGCCCAAACCGCTAAGCGGCGAACACAGCGCCGAGAAACCGAAGAGCGTCGCCGTCATCGATGAGACCAAGTGCATCGGCTGCACCCTATGCATCCAGGCCTGCCCGGTCGATGCCATCCTCGGCGCAGCCAAGCTGATGCACACCGTCATCGCCTCGGAGTGCACCGGCTGCGAACTTTGCCTGGCGCCCTGCCCGGTCGACTGCATCGTGATGGAGCCGGTCCGGGACAACCTCGGCACCTGGCGCTGGCCCAAGCCCGACGGGACCCCATGATGTTCACGCTACACCGGTTTCACGGCGGCCTGCACCTGGACGCCCACAAAGAGGACTCCAGCCTCGCCCCACTGGCGACGGCTCCGGTCCCGCCGCGGCTGATCTTCCCGCTGCAGCAGCGCGGCGGGCAGAACGCGGAGGCGGTGGTGCAGGTCGGCGACCACGTCCGCAAAGGCCAGGTCATCGCCCGTGGCGATGGGCCGATGAATCCGCCGATCCATGCCTCCAGCTCAGGGATCGTCAGCGCCATCGAGCCGCGCCCGCTGCCGCACCCTTCCGGCCTCGCCGACTTGGCCATCGTGATCGACACCGATGGGGAAGACCTCGCGCCAGCTCCCGAGGAACGGCGCGATTACCGCCAACTCGCGCCGGACGAACTGCGCCGGATCATCTTCGAGGCCGGCATTGTCGGACTCGGCGGCGCGGCCTTTTCGACCGCGGTCAAGACCGATCCCGGCCACCGCGCGATCGACACCTTGATCCTCAACGGCGCCGAATGCGAACCCTACATCACTTGCGACGACAGCCTGCTGCGGAATTTTCCGCAGGAGGTGCTGGAAGGCGCGCGTATCCTGATGCGGGTAGTGGGCGTGGAGCGATGCCTGCTCGGCATCGAGGACGACATGCCGGAAGCCATCCGCGCCCTGCGGGAAGTCCAACAGACAGGACACTACGCGGGCATCGACATCATCACCGTGCCGGCGATCTATCCCAGCGGTGGCGAGAAGCAGCTCATCCGCATCCTCACCGGCCGCGAAGTGCCGACCCGCGGCATCCCGGCCGATGCCGGCGTGATCTGCCAGAACGTGGGCACGGCGGCGGCGGTGTTCCGGGCGGTGGCCCGGGGCGAACCGCTGATCGAGCGCATCGTCACCGTCACAGGCAAAGGCATCAAGCATCCGGGCAACTGGCTGACCCGCATCGGCACCCCCATCGCCGATCTGGTCCGCTACAGCGGTGGTTATACCGGCACGGCCGAGCGATTGATCCTGGGCGGGCCGATGATGGGAATCTCCCTCCCCTCCGACGCGCTGCCCCTGGTCAAGGCCGCCAACTGCGTGCTGGTGACCGGCCGCAGCGAAACCACCGGCCCGAAACAGGCCCTCCCCTGCATCCGCTGCGGCGCCTGCGCCGATGCCTGCCCGATCAACCTGCTGCCTCAGCAGCTCTACTGGTACAGCCGCGCGGACAATCTGCAGCGGGCCGAGGAATACCATCTGGCCGACTGCATCGAATGCGGCTGCTGCGACTACGTCTGCCCCAGCCATATTCCTCTGGTGCAGTATTTCCGCGCCGCGAAGAGCGAACTCGTGGCCAAGCAGCGCGAACGCTTCAAGGCCGACCATGCCCGCGAGCGCTTCGAGGCCCGGCAAGCCCGCAAGGAGCGCGAGAAGCAGGAACGTGCCGAGGCCGCTCAACGCAAGAAAGCGGCCTTGGCCAAACCGGACGCTTCCGAGATCCAGGACGCCATCGCCCGCGCCAAAGCCCGCAAACGCCCGCCCGAATCCGCGCCAACCGCGGACGCCGCGCCTGACGAATCGCCCCCGGCACGGGAACCGGCCGAGAACTAGACCATGCGCTTCAATACCGCCCCCGCGCCCCACCTCGCGCCAACCGCCAGCACCCGCCGCATCATGCAATGGGTACTGGTGGCGATGGCGCCCGGCATCGCCGCCCAGCTCTGGCAGTTCGGCCCCGGCGTGCTGATCAACCTCGCGCTGGCGATCGCCACT
The DNA here is from genome assembly GCF_012769535.1 of Methylococcus geothermalis. Taxonomy (NCBI): domain Bacteria; kingdom Pseudomonadati; phylum Pseudomonadota; class Gammaproteobacteria; order Methylococcales; family Methylococcaceae; genus Methylococcus; species Methylococcus geothermalis. The sequence goes on along the minus strand of NZ_CP046565.1, from coordinate 710,097 downwards.
GCCCTGCTGACCGAATCCGCCATGCTGCGCCTGCGCGCCCAGCCCAGCCGCGCCGGCCTGTCCGACTGGAGCGCCGTGCTGACCGCGGCCCTGCTGGCGGTATCGCTGCCGCCCATCGCGCCCTGGTGGATTAGCGTCTTCGGGGCGCTGTTCGCCATCGTCATCGGCAAGCAGCTCTACGGCGGCCTGGGCTACAACCCGTTCAATCCGGCCATGGTCGGCTATGCCGTTTTGCTCATCTCCTTCCCGAAACCAATGACCGCCTGGCTGCCACCGACCGACCTCGCGGCTACCCCCCTGGGCCTGCTGGATGCCTGGAGCGCAATCGCCCATCGCGCGGGGCCGGCAGGCTCGAGTTTCGACGCGCTGGCGATGGCGACGCCGCTGGATACCCTCAAGACCCAGCTCGGCCTGGGCCGGACGATGGATGAAGTCCAGTCCGGCCCGCTGTTCGGCGCTCTCGCCGGCAAGGGCTGGCAATGGGTGAACCTGGGCTATCTCGCCGGCGGCCTTTGGCTGCTGCGCCGCGGGCTGATCGCCTGGCAGATCCCGGCGGGCTTCCTGGCTGCACTGGGCGGATTGAGCCTGGGTTTCTACCTGCTGGAGCCTCAAACCTACCCGACCCCGCTCTTCCATCTCTTCGCCGGCGCGACCATGCTCGGTGCCTTCTTCATCGCCACCGACCCGGTGACGGCCTCGACCACGCCGAAAGGCCGGCTGATCTATGGCGCGCTGATCGGCGGCCTGGTCTTCGTGATCCGCTCCTGGGGCGGTTACCCGGATGGCGTCGCCTTCGCGGTGCTGCTGCTCAACCTGGCCGCGCCGACCATCGACCATTACACCCGCCCCCGGGTTTACGGGCATCCCGGATGAACCTGAAACAGCACCCCGTCATCGTCGCCGCCTTCATCCTCGGCGTATTTTCGGTCGCAGGCACCGGCCTGGTATCCACGGTCTACCGCCATACCGAACCGCTGATCGAAGCCAACGAGCGCGCCACCCTGCTGCATTCCATCGAATCGCTGGTGCCGCCGGAAGCCTTCGACAACGACCCGCTGGCGGATGCCATCGAGATCGCCGATCCGCTGCTCGGCACCCGCCAGGCGGTACCGGTCTACCGAGCCCGCAAGTCCGGGCAGCCGGTCACCGCCGTGTTATCGCCCTTCGCGCCGGACGGCTACAACGGCCCCATCCGCCTGCTGGTCGCCATCCGCTACGACGGCAGCCTGGCCGGCGTGCGGGTGTTGAGCCACAAGGAAACCCCCGGGCTCGGCGACCCCATCGACGAAAACAAATCGGACTGGATCCACCGGTTCGCCGGCCTCTCCTTGCTCGATCCGCCCGAACCGCGCTGGGGCGTGAAGAAGGACGGCGGCGACTTCGACCAGTTCACCGGCGCCACCATCACGCCCCGCGCCGTCGTCAAAGCCGTGCGCAGGACGCTGCAATTCTTCCGCGACCACCGTGAAATACTGTTCGCTCCGGCGCCGCAACAGGAGGACGCCCCATGAACCTCGGCCCCTACCGCAAGATCATCCTGGACGGGCTCTGGCACAACAACCAGGCCCTGGTCGCCCTGCTCGGACTGTGCCCGCTGCTCGCCGTCAGCAGCACCGTGGTCAACAGCTTGGGGCTAGGGCTGGCCACCACCGTCGCCCTGGTATTCTCCAACGGCGTGGTTTCGCTGATCCGCAACCGCATCACCACGGAAGTACGCCTGCCGGTGTTCGTGCTGGTCATCGCCGCCAACGTCACCGTCATCGAGCTGCTGATGAGCGCGTTCTTCCACGACCTGTACAAGATCCTCGGCATCTTCATCCCGCTGATCGTCACCAACTGCGCCATCATCGGCCGCGCCGAAGCCTTCGCCTCCAAGAACACGGTCGACCGCGCCGTCCTGGACGGCTTGTTCATGGGATTGGGATTCACCGCGGCACTGGTCGCGCTCGGCGCCTTCCGCGAAATCGTCGGCACCGGCGCCCTGTTGAACCGGGCCGAACTGATGTTCGGCGAAGCCGCCCGCAACTGGAGCATACGGATCATCGAGAACTACGACGGCTTCCTGCTGGCCATCCTGCCACCCGGCGCCTTCATCGGACTGGGACTCATCATTGCGCTGAAAAACCTGCTCGATGCCCGCGCCAAGGCGCGAATCCAAGTCGCAGCTAGCCAGCCCGTATCGTTCGAACCCACCGCCGCCCGGAAAGCATGAACGCGAACAAGCGAAGGCGGATCTTCGAACGCCTCGCCGCCGCCATCCCTGCGCCGACCACCGAACTGCGCTATAGCACCCCCTTCGAACTGCTTGTCGCCGTCGTCCTCTCCGCCCAAGCCACCGACAAGGGCGTCAACAAGGCCACCGCGAAGCTCTTTCCCGTCGCCAATACGCCGGAGGCCATCCTTGCCCTGGGGGAAGAAGGCTTACGTGAATACATCAAGACCATCGGGCTGTTCAACAGCAAGGCCAAGAACATCATCGGCCTGTGCAAGCGCCTGATCGAACGCCACGGCGGCGAAGTGCCGCGAGACCGCGAAGCGCTGGAAGCCCTGCCCGGCGTGGGCCGCAAGACCGCCAACGTGATTCTCAACACCGCCTTCGGCGAGCACACCATCGCGGTCGACACCCACATCTTCCGCGTCGCCAACCGCACCGGCCTGGCGCCGGGCAAGACGGTGCTTGCAGTGGAAAAAGCGCTGGAGAAGCATACCCCTCGCGAGTTCCTGAAGGATGCCCACCACCTCCTCATCTTGCACGGCCGCTATACCTGCACCGCCCGCAAACCCAAATGCCCGCAATGCCCCATCGCCGACCTGTGCGAGTATCCGGACAAGACCGCGCCACCCGACTGACCGCCCTCCGGCTCGGAGTTTCGCGCCATGCTCCCCGGCGGTATAATTTGCACGCTGCGGGAATCTGTCACCCGGTCTCCGGCAAGGTATCAAGTCCTCATCTCACGCTGGTGTAGCTCAGTCGGTAGAGCAGCTGATTTGTAATCAGCCGGTCGCGGGTTCGAATCCTGTCACCAGCTCCATCAATTCGATCGCTCAAGGCGATTTTCCGCGACTTCCCGATTACTTGCGTCGCCGAATCGTGGCCTTCCACCGCTCGTTTCGGCGGCGGTTGGGTGACTCACCGGGCAATTTCAGAACCGGCATCAAGCGCAACGACCACCAGCGAATCGCCAACTCCCAAAGGCGAGAGCAGACATAACCACATAGGGGAATTGCCCTGGACTGGCACCCTTTTTGATGGACAATCAAGCAATCTGGGCAGCACCATTTCACTACCGTGCGGTTCCATTTTGCTCGGGAGCCGGACATCGTTGGAACAGGAGTCAATGTGGGCAGCCAACTCGTTTTTTGCAGCAACGAACTGCCGGAACGCGATCGCTTCGATCTCTGGCGGGAGACGGCCTCCGGCGGACCGGGGGCGGTCGATGTCGTCCATGTCGACCGGCGCCCTTTTTTCGGAAGAGTCGAATGGCTGCCTTTAGGGTGTATCGACGCCTATAAAGGATCGTTCAGCGCGGCGACTTTTACCCGGTCCCGCCGCTGGATCGAACGGGACGGCTTCGACGGGTTCAGCTTCCACATCAACCTGAGCGGACGCAGCGAAACCTTGCGCCACAAAGAAAGAACGGTGCTGGACGGCTTCAGCGCCACCGGCTTTTCGTACGGCAAGCCGTTTGAAGCCTCGCTCATTCCACCGGCCGGCCGGTATTGCGAGAGTCTGAATCTGGTCATCCCCCGCGAGGCCATGCTGCCTAAGGCGCCCAATGCGGAGCGCTGTATCGGCGCGCTCCATGCGGATCAGGCGCCGCTGCGATTGCTGTCGCAGTATCTGATGCTGCTGGGCAATACCCCGCCGGTTGCCGAGGATTCCCGGCTCTCCCAGCTTGCCGGCAACCACGTCCTGGACCTGCTCGCCTTGCTGCTGGGGCCGACCCGAGAGGCCGAACACGAGGCCAGGCTTTGCGGCTTGCGCGCGGCGCGCTTGGCGACATTGAAAAAATACCTGCTGGACAACCATCACCAGCCCCATCTGTCGGTGACCACGGCGGCGCAAGCCTTGGGCATTTCCGAACGGTATCTCCATGATCTGATTGCAGAAACCGGCGAGAGCTTCACTGAAATGGTCAACCGCCTGCGGCTGGAGCGGGCGCGCCGATTGCTTTGCGACCCGGACCATCGGCACCTTCGCATCGGCGAGATCGCTTTTGCCGCCGGATTCAACGACCTGTCCTATTTCAACCGGCTGTTTCGGCGCCGGTTCGGCGAAACGCCAGGCACCTTCAAGGCGGGGGAACACATGACCGGTTCCGCCGTTGATCCGTTCGACCGGCTGCAGCCATCGGCAACGCCTGGCATCATTGAAGGGGGCGGCGACCGACCGCCATGACCGGGGCTGCTTTCTCCAAGTTTCAAGCGTTTTCTGGAAAAAAAGCAGAAAACACAAAAAACGCCGACACTCGTCGGCGTTTTTTGCGCAGCAAAACCGGCTTTCGCCGTTGGCTTATTGTTGAGCCGGACCATAGATCGAACCGGCGTTCACACCCGGTCCTGGATTGTTGATGCAGGTCGGATGCCCGAATCCGCTTATGCTGGCCTGGTTGCCGATGCCCTTGTCATTGACGATGTCCTGAATCATCGCATCGTTGTTACCGGGAGAAACGCCGGCCGGGACATTCTTGACGGCGAAGGCGCCACCCGCCAGCAATTCACGCACCTTCCAGGCCACGACATGGTCGGTGCAAGACGTGTCGCCCGAAACGCCGATCGCGCCGACCTTCTGCTTGGCGGAATTATAGAGCGCGAGCCCACCGCCGAACACGTTGATGCCACCGATGCGTTTGCCCTTCAGCGGATCGTTCTTGGCGCCGAATTTGAGGGGGTTGCCGCTGTAAGACAAGGTCGCGTCGATCGGATTGCTGGCCTGCAGGCCGTAGAGGCTGCCGCTGGGCTGGGTCGCGGTGTACAGGTTGGCGGTCGACAGAGCGAGGTCGCCGGTGCTGAAAGCGTTGGCGGCATTGGCTTTCTGGGCCGAGATGTTGCGGCTGCCCAGCCAGATGTCGGCCGTCACGTCCTGCGATGCGCTCAGCGAATTGGTGACGTTGCAGATGGTACCGCTGCCGTCGACCAACGTCAGCCACATCGGGAAGCCCAAACCGCCGTTATCGAGCGATACGACGCTGCTGATCGTGGATTTCATGTTGTCGTAGGTCAGCCCCTGCTTTTCCAGGTCGGCGCAAGTCGCGGCCCAGGCGGCACTCGAAGAAAGAAGGAGGCCGGTCATGGCCCCGCAGATTTGTTTGACGTTGAACATGGAATCTCCGTGGTTACCTTTTCTTGGATGGATGAACTGCCGGTCACGGGAGACGAAAACCATGACCAGCACCGGCTTCGACATCCGGCTGCCGAAGCCTAAGCATAAAACGCCTGATTTTCTTGGACAATAGTGCATTCCGATGGAGAAAATTCCGCACACTCCAATCCGCTGCGCTCTCCCTTGCCCCGGAAGGACCTGAAACTTGCGTTGCGGGATGCGAGCGATAGCGGCGGCCGTCAGTGTCCCGCCATGAGCCCGCCGCCGATATCCGCCATATCGGAATTTTCCTCGAGGGATTTCCCGGCCTGCTCGCTAACGGTCTTCCAGGATTTCTGGTCGATGCGGAATGCATCGGCAAGCCTGAGGGGGCGGCTGCGATCCGGCTCCCGGTTGACGGCGTATTCGGACATCCAGGTGTGCCCGGTCGCCCCCTTCGCGTTGCGCACCGTCGCAACGCTTTCGGGCGACCGCCGGAAACCGCTGCCCAAAGGGACCTCGCTTTCACGGCTCTTGCCTCGCGATAACTCAATGAACAACAAGTATGCGCTGGACAGCGCGGCCTCCAAGAAATGCTTCACAGCTTGCAGCGCCTGCAGTACCTTGAGCATGACGGCGACACAGATATTGACAAATCCTGTAGTCCGCGCTTCCGCTTATCCCGGCAGCCACCGTCCACCACACCATACTACAACGCCAATAACAACCCTTGAGGAGGAAAACATGGAAATCATCACGACCAAAGCCGGCATCGAAATGCTGTTGCGTTGGGGGCATTTTCTGGGCGGCATCACCTGGATCGGGCTGCTCTATTATTTCAACTTCGTCCAGACCGAATACATGAAGGAAGCGGACGCCGGCGCCAAGTCGGACGTACTGCGCAAGCTGGCGCCCAGGGCGCTGTGGTGGTTCCGCTGGGGGGCGATGGCGACCTTCCTGACCGGCATCGCCATCATGGGAGTCCGGGGTGGCGGGATGTCCATCGACATCTATGTCGGCGCCCTGCTCGGCACCTTGATGTTCCTGAACGTGTGGCTGGTGATCTGGCCCAACCAGAAGATCGTCATCGCCTCCGCCGAAGGCGTGGCGGCGGGCGGCGAGCCGCTGCCGGGCGCGGCCGACGCGCTGGCGGCGGCGGGGGTGGCCTCGCGCAGCAACGTGATGTTCTCGGTGCCGATGCTGTTTTTCATGGGCGCCTCCGGCCATTATCCGCACGGCGGCTTCGCCGTGGTCGCGTTCCTGGCGATTTTCCTCGCGGTCATGGTGCTGGAATACAACGCCGTCTACAAGGCACTGGTCCGCTGCCCCCAATGCAACAAGTTCAAGCTGCCGCCCGCCGGCATCCTCGGCCCGATGGCCAGTGTGCCCGGCGTGATCGGCTGTGGATTCGGCCTCACGGTGGTTCTGTTCGTCATCCTGGAAGTCCTGACCTGAGCCCATTGGCCAGGGCGCTTGACTTGACCGGCAAGCAACGGCGAGAATCGGACCCATGAAACTTTCGCTGAAACCCTTCGACTTCGTGAGCTTTGCGCATCTTGGGCGCAAGCCGATGCGATGGCTGGCGCTTGCCTGCGGGGTTCCATAGAGAGTCGTCTGATTACAGGCGTTTTCGCAAAAGAGGCCGCAGGTTCCCACGAATCTGCGGCCTTTTGATTTTTTCCGTCCGGGAGGTGTGAAATGAGCGTTCCCGTCGCTTACCTGAGCGTCATCCTGCTCTGGGCCACAACCCCGCTCGCCATCAAATGGAGCGGGGAAGGGCCGGGCTATCTGTTCGGCGTCACCGGCCGCATGGCCATCGGCACGCTGTGCGTGCTGCTGCTCATGCTCGTGCTGCGGCGCCGCATCCCCTGGCACCGGAAAGCGGTCCGCACCTACCTCCTGGCGTCGATCCAGGTTTACGGAGCGATGCTCGCCGTGTACTGGGCCTCCCAGTTCATTCCTTCGGGCTGGATCTCGGTCGTGTTCGGGCTGTCGCCCCTGCTCACGGCGCTGATGGCCGCGGCCCTGCTGGGCGAACGCAGCCTCACCTGGGCCAAGCTGTCCGGCTACCTGCTGGGACTGGCCGGACTTGCGGCCCTCTTCGGTTCTGCCTTGGAGCTGGGGCCGCACGGGGTCTACGGCATCATAGGCGTGCTGCTGTCGGCCTTCCTGCAATGCCTCAGCGCGGTCGGCATCAAGCGCATGGATGCCAAGCTGCCGGCCCTGACGACGGTGGCCGGCGGATTGATGATCGCCTTGCCGGCCTATCTGCTGACCTGGGCGCTGGTCGACGGCCAATGGCCGGAGCTGCTGCCCACCACCAGCATCGCCGCCATCGCCTATCTCGGCGCGGTCGCCACGACGGTCGGGTTCGCGCTCTATTATTATGTGCTGAGCCATTTGTCGGCGACGCGGGTGGCGATGATCAGCCTGATCTCACCGGTGCTGGCCTTGTACCTGGGCCATGTCCTGAACGACGAGCCCTTGTCGCTCAGGATCGTCGGCGGCACCGCCCTGATCCTCGCGGCGCTGTTGCTGCACCAGTGGGCCGAGCGGCGAGTGGCGCAAGAGGCCTGAGAACGGGCGATGGGATGCTGAAAGTTCATCTGAACCACGAAACCGCACCAGAGTCCTGGGCGGACCTGCAAAGTCGCCTCGAACCCGGCATTCGCCTGAGTACGGGCGAATGCCGGTCGAAGCCCGACTTCGACATCCTGGTGACAGGGGAGCCGACGGCCGAGGACCTGGCGGGCCATCCGCGTCTGCGCGCGGTGATCGTACCGTGGGTGGGCGTGCCGCTGGCGACGCTCGATCTCATGCGGAGATTTCCGCGCATCGCCCTGCACAACCTGCCCTACAATATCGGGCCGACCGCGGAAATGGCGGTGGCCCTGCTCCTGGCCGCCGCCAAGCGGATCGTCCCCTACGACCAGCGGTTCCGCCGGGGCTATTGGTCGGGCGAGCCTCCGGACGTGCCCGGCTCGGTGATGCTGGATGGCGGCCTGGCCCTGATCCTGGGCTACGGCCGCATCGGACGGCGTATCGCCTTGGCCTGCCGGGGCCTCGGCATGCGGGTCGTCGGCGTGCGGCGCAGTCCCGGACCGGCCGATGAAGAACACGCCATCGCCGACCTGCCCGCGCTCTTGCCGCAGGCTACGGCCTTCATCGTCTGCCTGCCGCATACCCACGAAACGGAAGGCATGATCGGGGAGCGCGAACTGGAGCTGCTGCCGGCGAATGCCGTCATGGTGAACGTGGCGCGGGGCGCCATCGTCGAGGAAGCGGCGCTTTATCGGACATTGCGGGCCCGGCGCATCTATGCGGCCGGGATCGACGTCTGGTACCGCTACCCTTCTGCCGCCGAGCGTAAGGAGGGTTTGCCGCATCCACCCTCCGCATTCCCCTTCCATGAACTGGACAACGTGGTGATGAGTCCACACCGGGCCGGCTGGTCGGAGGAAAAGGAACCGGCCCGGATCGCCGAGCTGGCGAAAATGCTCAACGCCGCCGCCCATGGGGAACCGATGCCGTACCGGGTCGACCTCCTGCGAGGCTATTGATTTGGCCCCCCGGAAAATGAGGACGAACACATGAGCGGACGGGGTTTCTTTACCCTGAAAAACGCGGCCGAGCATCAGATCGAAGTGAAGGGCTCGCTGTTCCTCGCCTATGGTGCGCGGGCCGATACCCCGGAACAGGGCCTTGCGTTTCTCAAGACCGTGCTGGCCAGGCACCCCGACGCCTCACATCTGTGCTGGGCCTACCGGATCGACGATCAGTACCGCTTCAGCGACGGCGGCGAACCCGGCGGCACCGCCGGCCAGCCCATCCTCCGGGCCATCGAGGGCCAGGGGCTCGATCACGTGGTCGTCGGGGTGATCCGCTATTTCGGCGGCACCAAGCTGGGGGCGGGCGGACTGGTTCGGGCCTACGGCGGTGCGGCTGCGGAGGCGCTGCGCACCGCCGAGCGGCAGGAGGAGCTGCCGCGGACCGAAATCATGGTCGAAGTACCGTTCGAGCACATGGGCTCGCTTTATCGCCTGCTGGATTCGCTCGGCGTGGACGAGCGGAAAGAGACCTACACGGAACAAGGCCTGCGGGTCACATTCAGCCTGCTGGAAAGCGCCGTGGAGCGATTCCGGGGGGATCTGCGGGATGCCACGCGCGGGCAATTCTCCTTGGTCGAACCTTGATCTCAGGCGAAGTCGAACGCATCCAGCGTCAGACAGATGTCCACGCCGCATGCCGGCGTGATCGCCGCTGCCGGCAAGGGTTCCCCGCAGCGCCAGCGCTGAACCGCGCTGAACTTGCCGAAGCCGGTCGCCAGAAAAACCACCTCGCGGCTCCGGCTCAAACGGTTGGCGCTGAGGCTGACGCGCTCGGCGCACGCCCCCGGCGCATCCGTCACCGCCAGAACCTCGGCGCTGTCCGGATCGGCACCCCAGTCGCGGCCCGGAAACAGGCTGGCGGTATGGCCGTCTTCGCCCAAACCGAGCAAGGTAAGATCGAATTCGTCCACGCCCGCGACCACTTCCGCATAGCGCTCGGCGCCGCCTTGAGGTCCGAACTCCGCGGGAATGGGGTGGATCTGGGCGGCCGGAATCGGGCTGTCGTCGAGCCACGCGCGGCGGGCGATGACGGAGTTCCTCGCCGGATCATCCGCGGGGAGACAAAGCTCATCGCCCCAGTAGACATGCCACTTGCTCCATTCCGCTTCCATTCTTGCCGCCGCCAGCCGCCGGTAAATGGGCGCCGGCGTCTTGCCGCCGGCCAGCACGATGCAAAAGGCGCCACGGACCGCTATGGCCTCCCGGGCCATCCGCAATATCCCCCGCACCACCCGAATTTCGAAGTCTTCCGCCGTGGGGTAGACATGCCAGCGCTTCTGTTGTCTCGGGTACATCGGGCTTGCCCTCATAGCTGGTTGCGCCAGGTTTGTTCGAGTTTGTCGAACAGCCGGTCCGCTTCCGGCGGCCCCCACGAACCCGCCGGATACGCGTGGATGAAATCGCGCTGCCGCGTCCAATGCCTGAGGATGGGATCGACCACCCGCCAGGCCCATTCCACTTCGTCGAAGCGGAGAAACAGCGAACGGTCGCCTTCCATGACATCGAGCAGCAGCGTCTCATAGGCCTCGAGCGTCTTCTCGCGGCCGCGGCGGTACGAAGCATCGAGGCGGATGACCCGGGTATCCATGCCGAGTCCTGGCTGCTTGGAGTGCAACTCGATATGCATGCTCTCCGAGGGTTGCAGGGAAAGCAAGACCCAATTGGGTTCGATGAATTCCAGCGGCGTTTCCCGGAACAGTTGCTGGGGCGGATGGCGGAAGCGGATCGCGATGAGCGAAAGCTGCCGCGCAAGGCGCTTGCCGGTGCGCAGATAGAAAGGCACCCCGCGCCAGCGCCAGTTGTCGACATAGAATTTGGCGGTGACGAAGGTCTCCGCAATGGAGCCAGGCGCCACGCCGGGCTCCTCCTGATACCCGGGCACCGCGACGCCGTCGATCGAACCGGCGCCGTACTGCGCCCGGAAGGCATGGGCGTGAATCGATTGTTCGGGTATGGGACGGATCGACCGCAGCACCTTCACCTTTTCGTCGCGCAGGGCATCGGCCTCCAGCGCCGGCGGCGGCTCCATCGCCACCAGTGTGAGCAACTGGAGCAAATGGTTCTGCAGCATGTCCCGCAGCGCACCGGCTTTGTCGTAGTAATCGGCGCGGGTCGCGACGCCCGCCTGTTCCGCCACGGAAATCTGCACGTGGTCGATGTAATTGCGGTTCCATAGTGGTTCGATCAGGGTATTGGCGAACCGGAAAACCAGGAGATTCTGTACGGTTTCCTTGCCCAAATAGTGATCGATCCGATAGATCTGCTCCTCGTCGAAGGACTCGTGCAGCAGGCGGTTCAGCAACCGCGCACTTTCGATGTCCTCGCCGAAGGGCTTTTCCACCACGATCCGGTGCAGGCCCCGCGGGCGGTTCAGCCCGGCCAGCTCGAGCTGCTTGATGACGGCGCCGAAATCCGAGGGCTTGATGGACAGATAGAACACGGTGTCGGCGCAGGTCTGGTCAGCGCAGAGCTTGTCGCTCAGAGCCTGGTACAACGCCGGGTCGTGTAAATCGCCCGCGAGATAGGCGAAACGCTCGGCGAAACGTCGGTAGACGCGGGCATTGAACTGTTCGCCCGTCCGTCTTCGGATGCTGTTCTCCAGATGCCGGTGCCATTCATCCCCGCTCCAGGGCCGCCGACCCAGGGCAATAATGGACATCCCGGCCGGCAAGCGGCCGCCGGCCTCTAAACGATAGAGCGCGGGAAGCAGCTTGAATGCGGACAAATCACCCGTGGCCCCGAAGATGACGAAATGGCAGGGAAGCGCTTGGGGGGGTTGAGGCAAAGTCATGGAACCTCCTTTCCTTGAACCTCAGAGGATGGGAGACAGTTCGGGAGGCATGCGACCGCAGCGGTCACCCCACCGTTTCCGGGCTTGGGGATCGTTTGCGGAAACCGATTTCAGTCAGCCATCTTCGCGTGCCGAAGCCCGCTCACACTGATATTTGGCCCGCGAGTCCTCGGATCCATACCAAGGACTGATCGGCGGTAGGCCCTGGCGGGACCGACACGTGTTATGGAACCATGAAATCGCGGTGAGACTCAAGCGAAGCGGGACCCCGCCAAGCTCAGTCCAATGCCTCAACCTCGACGCGCCCGAGACCGCTCAGGCGGAGCGCCTTTGCGGCGCCGTGCGAGAGGTCGATCAGGCGCCCGCCGACGAAAGGGCCGCGGTCGTTTACGACGAGAACGATGGAGCGCCGGTTGCTGAGATTGGTGACCCTCACCCGCGTGGGTAAGGGCAGCGTGCGGTGGGCAGCGCTCAAGCCATGAGGGTTGAAACGTGTCCCCATGGCGGTTCGGTTACCGGACTCTTCGCCATACCAAGAGGCCGTCCCCCGCTCCCGGTACCCCTTGGCACTGGCCAGAGGGTAATAGGTCCGGCCCTTGACACGGTAGGCCCGATTGTAAGCGGCGCCATGGCGAGGCGTGGCATAGGACGGCGCTTCGGATCGCACCACGGATTTGCCATGATCGATATGAGTCGCGCAACCCGAGAGCAAGATCACCGCCCCCAGGCCCGAACGAACACCCCGTAACAACACCCGTCCGAGCGGGTGCCGGAAATTGCAGAAGTTTCCCTTGACGACCATCGCTATCGATTCGAAACCCAGGACTGACAGGAACGAAATCGGCGTTTCCGCGCCGATTTCCATAATCCCAAGCAAGAATCGTGACCACGCCTCTCCTTCCTATCCCGCTGATCCGCCGCGCCTTCGAGGAAGACGCGATTCGGTCTTGTCGTTCCTGGGCAACGGCCCGCCGGACTCTTGAGCGGCCAGGATTGCTTAACCGATTGATTTGTGGAGGGCTAGAGCAAACGGCCTTGCTGTCGCCAGATGACATCGCCGGCTTCGCCCGAGAATGGCTGAGAGACTAAGCGGAGGGAGACGTCTCGAGGATGGGGCGTTTGGGGATGAGGCCGGCGACCGCCCGTGGATGATCGATGACCGCCAGTGCATGCGGAGGGGAACACAGCCCCTGTAAGAGCAAAGTTGTAATGTCCCCTTTCGGCAAGATAGAGATGTCCCCTTTTGGATTTTGGAGGGGGGCGAGATGACCGAGAGGATGGTGACGATGAGCGCGAAGGAATTGGGCCGCTTGGAATTGGTGCGAGAGGTGGCAGCCAAGCGGATGAAGGTTGCCCAGGCGGCGGGACGGCTTGGGTTGTCGCCCCGTCAGATCAAGCGCCTTGTGCGAGCCTATCGGCAGGCGGGGGCAGAAGGACTGGTCAGCCGGCGCCGGGGCAAACCCTCCAACCACCGCTTCGATGAGGACTTCAAGGCAAAGGTGTTGGCGCGGGTGCGCGAGGACTACCCCGACTTCGGCCCGACGCTGGCGGCAGAGTATTTACGGGCTGAAGGGTTGTCGGTCTCCAAGGAGACCCTACGCCAGTGGATGCATCATGCCGGGCTGTGGCAGGCCAAGTCGGCGCGGGTCAAGCGCAGCCACCCGCCCCGGCTGCGCCGTCCCCGTCTCGGGGAGTTGGTGCAAATCGACGGCAGCCCCCATGACTGGTTCGAAGGACGGGGGCCGCGTTGCACCTTGATCGCCTTCATCGACGACGCCACCAGCCGCGTCATGTATGCCCGCTTCGTGCCCGCCGACTCGAAGAGCAACGGAGTTGAAACCAGCCAAGCCTACCTTGCTGCCCTGCATACCTACGTGGAGGCCTATGGCTGCCCCGCCGCGCTCTACAGTGACCGGCACGGCATCTTCACGAAACACGACCCGGAAGATGCCGAGCCGACGCAATTTCAACGCGCAACAGCCGCGTTGGGGATCGAGACCATCCAGGCCTTGACACCCCAGGCCAAGGGACGGGTGGAGCGGCTGTTTCAGACCCTGCAGGATCGGCTGGTCAAAGCCTTGCGGCTGGCGGGCATTGGCGACATGGAAGCGGCCAACGCCTTCTTGCCGGGCTATCTTGCCCGGCACAACGCCCGTTTTACGGTCGCTCCCCGAGACCCGCAGGATGCGCACCTGCCCTATACCGGAAGCCGTGAAGCCTTATCCCGCACCTGTGCCCTGCATCACCGTCGCCAATTGAGCAAGGACCTGGTGCTCTCGTTCCAGCGCCAGCGCTATGTCGTGCAGACGGGGGGCCAACCGCGCTATGCGCTGCGCAAACAGACGGTGACGGTGGTGGTCTATCCCGACCGGCCCATCGAGCTCGTGCACGGGGAAGAGGTCTTGCCTTACAAGGTGTTCGACCCTGAACAGCACGTGCCACACCCCGTGGATGACAAGACGCTCGATGCGCGGGTCGATGCGATCCTCAAAGCCCGGCCGGCACGCGCAAAGTATCGCCCGGCCCCCAACCACCCCTGGCGCGGTGCGCCGCCTACACCGTCAAACGTCAGCCGATTGACTACGCCTTGAGCACCACCCTAGCCAACCCCAAAGAGGACATTTCTACTTTGCCCAAAGTGGGGACATTTCTATTTTGTTTTGACAGAGGGGAACACAGCCCCCCATGCACTGGCTCGGCCAATCCATTTATCGCTTCAACAGCGAGTTGTAGAGCGCGCCGTCGTCCACACAGCTTTCCTTTTTCTTCAACGGTACGCAGACCTTGACGGTACCTTCGCAGACATTTTGCTGCGCATCGGTCGCGCTGAACCCGATGGTATAGACGCGCCCGTTTCCGTTCTTCTTCTTGCCGGCCCGCTCGGCGCGCAGCCTCAGCTTGTCGCCGGTCGCCTTGTGCACGATGACGGCGTCGGGACTGCTGTCCGAACTGCTGGTGCGGCGAACCGGTTCATCCTGCATGACGGACAGAATCTTGACCGCCATGTCGCTCGCCGCCGAAGATCCGGCTTCGCCAGCCAGCGCCTGGGCACTTTCACCAAGCTCCTTGAGAAGGATCCGCCGCATCTTGTGATCCGGCGCCCAGAGTCGAGCGGGATCGACCACCGCGCGATCACAGACGGGGTTTGGCGCCGGGGACGGCGTCGGCGTAGGTGTGGGAGCTGGCGTGGGGCTCGGACTGGACGTCGGCCCGGGTGTCGGGTTCGGAGACGACGTGGGCGCCGGGCTTGGAGAGGAACCGGCGCTCAAGACCTTGACGTTCATTGACGCGACTGCCGTCAAGAAGCCGTCGCTCACGGTTAACTGGAATACCAGAGTGTCGTTCTCGCCCGTCACTGCCGGAGCGACGAAACTCGGCGCCGCCGTGTCGGCGCCATTCAAGGCTACCGCGGGTCCGCCGATTTGAGCCCAGGCATAAGTCAAAGGGTCGCCGTCCGGGTCGCTGCTGCCATTGCCGTTCAGGTTAACCGTGTCTCCGGTATGCACCGTAAGATTGGCACCTGCGTTCGCCACCGGAGGGTGGTTGGTGTTGTCCACCGTCACATTGACCTGGCTAGACTATCCCGGACACATAACCTGAAATGAGATCATAGATAGAGAGATCGAGGTCGTGTGTTGAGATGAGCGAGAGAAAGCAAGCAAGCAAAGAGTTACACCGCGGAGTTCAAGGAATCGGCGGTGAAGTTGGCCGTGGAGTCGAAGCGCCCGTTGCCCCAGACGGCGCGGGAGTTGGGGGTCGGCAAGGATACGTTGTACGGCTGGGTTCGGCGGTATCACGGCAAGCCTCAGGCCGGTCAGGAGTCGGTGCATTCCGAGCACCTTGACGAAGAGCTGAGGCGGCTGCGCCGAGAGGTATCGATCTTGAAAGAGGAGCGCGACATCTTTTAAAAAAAAGCAGCGGCGTACTTCGCGAAGCATGCCACGTGAAGTACGCCTTGATTCAAGAGCATGAGGCTGTGTTTTCGGTGAGCCGGATGTGTCGTGTGTTCGACGTCTCCCGGAGCGGGTTCTACGAATGGGTGAGCCGGCCCGAGAGTGCCCGCAAGCAAGCCGATCGGCAGTTGACAGAGGACCTCAAACAGATCCTCGAGGACAGTCGCCAAACCTACGGAACATGGCCCGCTGGCGTCGACGTCCTGGCAAGGGCTTACTGGTGCCTTCCGACCGCGGCAGCCCGTACGCATCAGGTCGCTTCCAGACGAGGCTGAAGGACCCTGGCTACCTCTGCAGCATGAGTCGCAACGGCAACGGCTGGGACAACGCTCCGGCCGAGAGCTTCTTTCCTACCCTCAAAACGGAGCTGATCCCTCATCGCCGTTTCGAGACCCGGGAGCAGGCCAAGCAAGAGATCTTCGAATACCTCGAAGTGTTTTATCACCGGCAGCGCAAGCATTCGACACTCGGTGATCGAACGCCTGCCGAGTTCGACCAACTGCACCGACAAAGCTGCCTGATTTTGTGTCCGGAAAACTCTTGCCAGATCAGCGCCTCCTGGCACCCGAACGCCAGCCAGAATCGCCTGATGCTGTCCGTGCCACGACGAAAACGCGCTTGGTTGGCCGGCCTATGGGCCAATGCCTCCGCCCCGCCCTTCATCCCCGGACTGCAAAGTGGCTAATGGACAATCCGGGTTCAAGCAACCCGGATAGGTCCGCCAGATTGGTTTGGAGACGAAACCGCGCCGGTTCGGACAAAAAGCGGATTTTTTACAGTGCGCATTGCCTTCGCGGCAACTCCAGTTGGTCCCCTGCCCGCCAAGAAAGTTCCTTCCCCTGATAGAATACGAATGTACCCGATCGGCCCTCTCACGCGTACCCCTAAAGCGAATGTCAGGCCAACACCCCCCCCGATTCGATCAATGACACAGGGAATGCTTTACGTCATCTCCGCGCCCTCCGGCGCAGGCAAGACCAGTCTGGTCAACGCGCTCTGCGATGGTGCTCCTGGCCTCGCGGTATCGGTCTCCCATACGACGCGCCCTCGGCGCCCCGGTGAAGTGCCGGGGCGCGACTATTATTTCGTCGAAAAGACCGATTTCGAGCAAATGATCGCGGACGAGGCATTTCTGGAATACGCCCGCGTCTTCGACAATTACTACGGTACCGCGAAAGCGACGGTCGAGGAGATGCTGGCAGGCGGGCTGGATGCCATACTCGAAATCGATTGGCAAGGCGCCCGCCAAGTCCGCGAGCTGATGCCCGAATGCGTGTCCATCTTCATCCTGCCACCCTCCCGCGAGGCGCTCGAACAGCGCTTGCGCAGCCGCCGTCAGGATTCCGAAGCGGTGATCGCCCGTCGCATGCAGGCAGCCATTTCCGAAATGTCGCATTATGCGGAATACGATTACCTGGTCGTCAACGACGACTTCAATCTCGCCCTGAGCCAGCTCCGCAGCATCGTCCAGGCTCAGCGACTGACCGTCCGGCGGCAGGTGCCGCAGCTGGAGCACCTGATTGCCGGACTGCTGGCCTGATCATTCTTTGACAGGCCGCTTTTCCAGCTTGCGCTGCAGCGTGCGCCGGTGCATCCCGAGCGCGCGCGCCGCCGCCGAAATATTGCCGTCGTGCTCGACCAGGATCTTCTGTAAATGCTCCCATTCGAGCCGCTTGACCGAAAGCGGCTTTTCCTTGATTTCAACGGAGGTATCGCCCTCGTCCTTGTGGAGTGCGGCCAGGATTTCGTCGGTATCGGCCGGCTTCGTGAGATAGTGGGTAGCCCCCAGTTTGATGGCTTCGACCGCCGTCGCGATGCTGGCAAACCCCGTCAGCACGACGATGCGGGTGTTGGAATCCAGTTCGTGCAGGCGCTTGACCAGGGCCAGACCCGACTCGTGTCCGATCCGTAGATCGACCACTGCGTATTCCGGCTCGATCCGCGCGGCCAGATCGAGGCCGGTTTCCACATCATTGGCGGCATGGACGGTGTAATTCCGCCGGGCAAGAGCCTGCCGCAGCACCTCGCAATAGGTGGGATCGTCATCCACCAACAACAGATGGGGACTCTCGTTTTTCTCTTCTTGCGTGCTCATATCGATGATGGCATCAAAGGGAGAACAATGCGGGTTCGCGTGCCGCCCTGCATGCGGGCGGACATGCTGATGACGCCGCCCAGGCGTTCGATGGTGGAGAAGGCCAGGAACAGTCCGACCCCCAAGCCGTGATCCTTGGTGGTCACCGGCGATTTGCCGAGTTGTTGGCTGAGTTCCGGCGTCACCCCCGGGCCGTGGTCGATGACGTCCAGGGTAACCCGTTCCGCAGTCCAGCGCGCTTCGAACTGTATGCCTTCCGGGGACACATCCGCAGCGTTGTTGATGATGTTGACCAGCGCATGCGTCAGGCTGCGCTCGGCGATGATCGAGGGGATCGGCCGCGTCCCGTTGCGGTAATAGCCGATTGGCGTCGGCAGGCGTTGCTGCTTCCAGTCTTCTATCACGGCATCGAGGTAGTCTGGCAGCGGCATGACGTGGCCGCTTTCCGCCCGCCCTTCGCCCGCGGACGCGGACATCACGGCCAGCGCGTTCTTGCAGCGCTTGACCTGCTCGCGCAGTATCTGCATCTTGCTCTGAAGATCGTCGCGCTGCTCGGCTTCGAATTCCTGCTCCAATTCACTGATCAAGATGGCCATGGTACCCAGCGGCGTCCCCATTTCGTGGGCAGCGCCAGCAGCGAGTGTCCCCAGCGCGATGACGCGCTCGTTTCTCAGGCTCTGTTCGCGGACTTCGGCGAGTTTGCGCTCCCGTTCACGAAGGTTTTCCGCCATTTCGGCGACGAAGTAGGCCACCAGGGCCGCGCTGAACACGAATCCGAACCACATGCCGAAAGCATGGAGCTGCACATGATGCTCCTCGATGACCGCATGCAGATGGGCGTGCTGAGGGTCGATCATGAACGCATGGGCCGGGACGGGGGGCGTCAATGTTTCCGGATTGAGCGCCGGGAGCGGCTGGTAGTAACCGATCAGAATCGTGTAGCAACCGGAAGCCAGGATGACGAGATACCAGGTGAAGGCGCGCGAAAGCACCGTCGCGGCGATGATGAGGGGAAGCAGGAAAAACCAGGCGATGGGGTTGTTGGCGCCGCCGGTAAAGTAGAGGATCAAGGCGATGACGAAGACATCGACCATGAGCTGGATGAACAGATCGATCTGCGTGGTCGGCTCGATATCGGACAGCTTGAGCCAAGTCCACCAGTTGAATACCGACTGGATCGTCACGATTCCCCAAAGCGGCGCTTGGCGCAAGGGAATGTCGAGGCCGTAGACGCTGAACAGGATCATGAAGGCCTGAGCGCCGATCATCAAATTGCGGAGAACGAACAACCATTGAAGATTCTTGCGGTTGGTATTGTCCGAATCCGAAGGGATCGGGATGTTCATGGAATCGCTCATGCGCTTATCTTACTGATGGGGAGGGCGACGAGGGCATCTGCGGCAATTTGCCACAGCGGCCCGAACTTGAGGGCAACCCGCATTCCGCGAGAGGAAGGGAAAACTGGCACGGAGACGGACTTCAACCCGAAGTCCAACGAGAGGGGGCTTGACAAAATGTGCGACATCCTGCCACGCGACAATTTGTCACATTCACGTCACAGGTGTGGCTTGATAACCTATAGCCGTCATCGAGACTACCTCCCTCGAGTTGACCCGCCGCACGGTAGTGCGAGCGACTCCTCCTCTTTCGACGCAGGGCTGATCCCCCTGCGTTTTTTATCATCAGTCCGACCATCCCGGCTGACGCATCAGCCACCACCGCCTTTCCTGAGTCCGTCGCACTGTGGCTGACGGCCGGCTGCATTCGCCTGTCGCTGCAAATCGAGCGCGTGAGGCATCCGCTTTGCCAGGTCCTGCATGCGGGTGGCGTGCGAAGGATGAGTGGATAGAAATTCGATCGGCTGGCCGCTCCCCGAGCTTGCCATGTTGTTCCACAGCTCGATGCTCTGGCGCGGGTCGAAACCGGCACTCGCCATGAGATCCAGCCCGACCAGATCCGCCTCGCTTTCCTGGGTACGGCTATAGGGCATCAGAATGCCGTATTGCGCACCGATCCCCAGCAGCCCCATGACCGTCTTGCCGGACGCGGACGTGGGATCGGCCATGGCCTGCATGGCGTTCAGCCCCTGTTGGACGGCGACCTGCTGAGACAGCCGCTCATTGGCATGACGGGAAAGCACGTGGGCAACCTCATGCGCCAGCACCGTCGCCAGTTGATCCTGGTTCCGGGCGACCCGGAGCATGCCGGTGTGCACGCCGATCTTGCCGCCGGGCAAGGCAAAGGCATTGGGACTATCCTGCTTGAACAGCACGACTTCCCAGCTTCCCCCGACGTCGCGCGTCACCGCATCGGCGACACAGAGCACATAGTCGTTGGCCTGTCGGTCCGGTTCTGTCGGCATTTCCCGCTTCACGGCGGCAAAAGACTGATCGCCCAGCATCGCCATCTGGCTCTCCGGCAACAGCATGAGCTGGCTCCGCCCCAAAGGAGAAGTGGCACAGGCGCTCATGACAATGCCCAGGAGCGGTACGGCTGCTTTCTTCATGGCGGATGACCGCGGCAAAACCAAAGCATCGGATCATATCGGATCGGCCCGCGCCTATTCAATCCGAAAAATCCGGACACTCGACTCCCGTCCCTCGCAACCCGCAGTAACCGTCCGGATTCCTTGCGAGATATTGCTGGTGATAGCTTTCGGCGTAATAAAATTCGGGGGCCATTCGAATTTCCGTGGTAATGGCGCCGCGGCCAGCCCGTTCGAGCGCCCGCTGATAGACCTCGCGCGAATCCAGAGCCCGTGCGAGCTGCTCCGGCGTGACGGCATAGATCGCGGAGCGATACTGAGTCCCCAGATCGTTGCCTTGGCGCATGCCCTGCGTCGGATCATGGGATGTCCAGAAAACCCGCAACAGGGCGTCGAACCGGACTACCTCGGGCTCGAATACGACCAGCACGACCTCGGCATGCCCCGTCCTGCCGGTGCAGACCTCCTCGTAGGTGGGATGGGGCGTCAATCCTCCGGCATACCCTACCGCCGTCGAGTACACACCGGTCAGCGTCCAGAACCGCCGTTCCGCTCCCCAGAAACACCCCATCCCGAAGAACACGGCCTGCGTACCGACGGGAAAAGGCGGCTGGATCCGATGGCCATGGACGAAGTGCGTTTCGGTCACCCGCATGGGCGTGGAGCGGCCCGGCAGGGCATGGCGGGGATCGGGCAGCGCTGATTTGGCGAACTTGAACGACATGGCGAACTCCTCGGTATCGAAGGGAGTGAGAGGGAAATGGAAATCCTATAATGTCGGTCTTCTCATCGGAAACTTGCGAACCTCATGAAAAATTCCGACAGCTTTCAGCGCTTCCTGTTCGAAGACGTCGGCATCCGTGGCGAACTGGTCCGCCTTGATGCAAGCTGGCAAGCCGTGCTTCAGCGACATCCCTATCCCGCGAACGTGAGCCGTCATTTAGGTCAGGCACTCGCCGCCGTGGTGCTGCTTTCCGGAACGATCAAGTTCAAGGGGGCATTGATCGTCCAGATCCAGAGCCAAGGCCCGCTGTACACGCTGGTTGCCCAGGCCACCCACCGGCAGACCATACGCGGCATCGCCCACTGGCGCGATCCGGTGCCCGAAGGTAGCTTGCGCGAGGTTTTCGGCGAGGGAAGACTCGTTCTCACCCTACAGAACGACGGTACGGAACCCTATCAGGGCGTCGTGGCGCTCGAAGGGAAGAGCCTGGCTTCCGCGCTGGAAAGCTATTTCTCCAACTCCGAACAATTGGCGACCCGGCTCTGGCTGTTTGCGGACGGCCAGCGTGCCGCCGGACTGTTCCTGCAGGTTCTGCCGGCGCAGATACGCGCCGAGGACGACTGGACGCGACTGGTCACACTGGCCGAGACGATCACGGAGCACGAAATGCTTCACCTGCCGTTCGAAGATGTCCTTTACCGGCTTTATCACGAAGAGAAGGTGCGAGTGTTCGAAGCCGAGCCGGTGGTGTTCCGCTGCACCTGCTCCCGCCAGCGGATCGAAGCCATGCTGCTCGCCCTCGGTAAGGCGGAGGTCGAGGACATCCTTGAGGAAAAAGGTCGCATCGAAGTCGATTGCGATTTCTGCAACAAGCGGTACCAATTCGACCGGGTCGATATCGGCGCGCTGTTCTCGGACGAAATCAAGAGCGCGCCCTCGTCTACCCGGCATTGACCTGCACCGCCTCTGGCCATTGAGCGAAATCGCTCAGGGGAGAGGCGTATCACACCATCTTCCCCGCCCCGCACCTCCCCTTGAAAGCCGTCCGCGGCAGGGAAGGGAGGGCGCCAACCCCCCGCCCGTGCGGCATGAGGTCGCAGCGCCGGCCGACTCGGCGAAGGCGCGCCGCTAATGTCACGGATAAGCCCATGCGCCTCATCGATCAACGCCCCTCAATCGAATCAACGACTTGAAACAGGCCTTGCCGTCGGCGCGAGCACCAGGAGGAAATCCGGGCCAGCCGGCTTTTCCCTGCCGAAGCCGGTCATCGGCATCGACGCCAACTGTGCCTCCAAAGCCTGATCAATGCCATTGGCACCGTTATTGCGCAACGGTCACACCATAGGAAGTGTCATCTTACCCAGACTGTGGCCAGCTATCGCGCTCCCGGCGTGACGAGGAATCGATATGACGGAAGAAACCACCAAGACCTCGGAATATTTCGATCTGCAATGAGCGTGACGCTGTCCGCTTGGGGATAGCGCGCCTTCGGCGACGCAACTACTTGGCTCCGGGCGAAATACATCAATACGGCCCATATCCATGGCTCCAATCCGACCATGGACAAATCGGCCTACATCGGTAACGGAGCCTGGCTGATGCCCGACGACAACCCGCAGAATGACGGCGGCGACGTCCTCAACATGCTCGTCGGCGGCAGCTACCAGTATCACGGCTACAGCATAGGCGTCGAAGGCGGCATACCTGTCTACCAGAACCTGAACGGCATCCAGTTGCGCAATAGCTGGTATCTGAACGCCGGCTTTCAAGCCATGTTTTGATGCCGGAACGCATCCTTCCGCTCAGGGCGGGTTTCCGGCAGCCGCCCCCACTGGCGCGAGCGACCGAAAATCGTCTATGGCCGGAAACTCGGCGATATCCGCCGCTGCCCGCTTGCTGTCGGCCTTGCGCACGGCCACGAGATGCCGGGGCCCCCATTGCCGTGCCGAGCGCAGCACCGGCAGGCTGTCGTCGACCAGCAGGGTGGCTTCGGGATCGTAGGGCTCGACCTCGTGCAGGCGCCGCCAGAACAGCGGGTCTTCTTTCGGCAGGCCGATGGAATGCGAGCTGATGATGGCGTCGAAGAACACGTTGAGGGCGGTTTTCTCCAGCTTGAGTCCCAGGCTCTTGGGATGGGCATTGGTCACCAGGACCAGCCGTGGCCCCGCCGACCGTACAGCCTCGAGAAACTCGGTCACATGGGGCAGCACGGCGATCAATCCGGCGATTTCGGCTTTCATCGCCGGGATGTCCAGTCCCAGCGCCTGGCTCCAATAGTCCAGGCAATACCACTCCAGCCGGCCTTCCATCGCCCGGAACCGTGGCATCAGCTCCGCTTTGGCTTCCGCCGGGCTCAGGCCATTGCGCTCGGCGTAGCGCAGGGGCACGAACTCGAGCCAGAAGTGGTTATCGAAATTGAGATCCAGCAGCGTGCCGTCCATGTCGAGAAACACGCTGCGGATGCGTTTCCAGGGAATCATCGGTTACCATGTCCCGCTTGATTTATCGAAAGCCCAGCCCCGTGAGTAGCCAAGGAAACCATTCCATGCCCATGATGAAGGAGCCTTCCCGCCTGCTCGAATCCGTGGTCGCGCTGGCCAAGGAAGCCGGCCTGGCCATCCTCGCGATCTACGGCTCGGAGTTCAGCGTGGCACGGAAATCGGACCAGTCGCCGCTGACGGCGGCGGACCTCGCGTCGCACGACGTGATTGTAGCCGGACTCGGCCGGCTCAAGCCTAAGTTTCCGGTGCTCTCGGAAGAGTCCGCCGCCACCGCCTTCGAAGATCGGAAAAACTGGACCTCGTTCTGGCTGGTCGATCCGCTGGATGGCACCAAGGAATTCGTGAAAAGGAACGGGGAGTTCACGGTGAACATCGCCCTGGTGCATGAACACGTCCCGGTCCTGGGCGTCGTTCATGCCCCGGCCTTGGGACTGACGTATTTCGCCGCCGAAGGTTGCGGCGCCTTTCGCCAGCACGACGAGGAAACGCCCCAGCGCATCCGGGCGCGGCCGCGGGCGGCGCGGCCCCCGGTCGTTGTCGGCAGCCGGTCGCATCTGAATGCCGAAATGGAGACGTATCTGAACCGTTTGGGCGACTGTGAGCTGCGACCGATGGGCAGCTCCCTCAAGCTTTGCCTGGTCGCGGAAGGAACCGCCGATCTGTATCCGCGGATCGGCCTGACTTCCGAGTGGGACACGGCGGCGGCGCATTGCGTCGTCACCGAGGCCGGCGGCGCCGTCACCGACCTCAAGGGCGACCCCTTGGTCTACAACGCCCGGGACGGCGTCTTGAACCCGTATTTCCTGGTCTATGGCGACAAGAGCCGTCCCTGGCTCGACTATGCGCGGGGGATCGAAGGCTAGGCCGCGTTGGCCCGACGCTGGGGGGCGGCGCCGTAGTCGTAGCGGACCTCGTCCCATACGCTGCGGACCCAGGCATGGTCGATGTGCCTGTCGCCAGCTTTCAGCCAGCCGACGATGTGGGAAGCCACGTCCGGGTAGACGACCCGCACCGCATGCCCGTTCTTGAGCCAATGCGCCACCGACGCCCGGTCCAGCTCCGGCATCACCGCGCCGAGCTGCGTCTGCTCCAGCCCCAAGGCATTGGAAAGCTGTTCCATTTGCGCTCTCAGGGGCTTCACCAGCAGCTTCTTGCCCATCTGCAGAGCTTCGCTCGCCAGTTCGAAGCCGGCATTGCAGATCACGGAACTGCAATCGCGCAGATCCTGCTGGAAGCCGGTGCGCGACAGTTGCTTGATATGGATGTGCTCCGGCCGGTCCCGGCTGACCGCGGGGCTGTAGACGTGGAATTCGTATTCGCGCAAGGGTTCCAGCAGCGTGACGATTTCGCGGATGTCCTCGAACGGAAGGTAGACCAGCACCTTGTGTTCGAGCACGGTCTCCGGCTCCGGCGGCGTTTCGATGATCGGCGGCAGGATCGGCTGCTCGAAATGGTGCCAGTGAAGACCCAGCCCGACGCTGGCAGGGGCGAAATATTTGAGTACGGTGCGCGCGAGAATGTCGTCCCCGGTCTTGGGGATGGGATAGCCGAACGCGTACTGATGGCCGATGCCGATGACTTCGCGCTTCTGCATCCTGGCGGCCCATGCCGTGACCGGCTCGAAGTCGGTGATGATCAGGTCATAATGCGTGAGGTCCAGCGTCCGGACATCGCGGATGAACCGCATGAGGTCATTGCGAACCGAGGTCTTCAGATAGGACACCCGCCCGGCCTTGGTCGAAAACGTCAGCCCCTTGCGCCACAGGTAGTCGCCGAAAACCTCCATTTCGAACAAATGATCCCAGGGACGGCCGGTAAACAGGTAGGTCACCTCGAACCCGGCCGCCTCGAGCGCGGGCGCCATGACCCGCGCCCGCGTGATGTGTCCGTTGCCCGTGGCCTGGACGCCGTAAAAGATTCTCACGTCAGAAACACTCCCAAACTGAGGAAAGCGACGGTCGTGCCCATGGCGAGACCCACGAGCACGTCGGTGGGGAAGTGGACGCCCAGGAAAATGCGCGATAATCCCACCGCACCGGCCCAGCCGTACCATGCGGGCAAGCAGGCCGGATACGCGGCTGCGATGACCGTCGCCATCAGGAACGCGCCGGAGGTGTGGCCGGAAGGAAAGCTGAACCGGTCGGACGGGATGATAAAGCTGCGGTAATCCCGGATCGCCGCGGCGGGCCGGTCGCGGCGCAAGCTGTTCTTGACGATGAAATAAAGCGGCCGCTCGATCGCAAAAGCCAGCAACGCGGATTTCAGCAACGCCAGATTCAGCTCGTCGCCGCTGGCAAACCAATACAGGCCGAGCAAGGCATAGAGATAACCGTCGCCGGTGCGCGAAACCCAACGGCTGCACCGAGCACAGAACTCGAGGTGCTTGCGATTCATGAACCAGATGAACATGAATACGTCGCAACGGTGGATGGCGTGGATCAGTTTCATGGCAGCGCCCCGGCAGAAACGAATGCTCGGCCCATGTTAGATGACGGACATGACAGAAAGCGCTCGCTATGGTGACGATTCAGTGAAAGAACCCCCCGGGCCGGCCGCAGAAAAAGTGGCGCTGATCACGGGAGCAGCCCGAAGGGTGGGCGCGACTATCGCTGCACATCTGCACGGCCAGGGTTATCGTGTCGTCGTGCACTACCATCGCTCGGAAGCGGATGCCCTGATGCTTTGCGAAAGCCTGAACCAGCGCCGAAGCGATTCCGCCGCGGCGATCGGGGCCAATCTGCTCGACCTCGAAGCCCTGGCCCCTCTGATCGAAACGGCCGCGACGCGTTGGGGCAGGCTGGATGTCCTGATCAACAATGCCTCGGTGTTCTATCCGACGCCACTGGGCTCAGTGACCGGGCGGCAGTGGGACGAACTGCTCGGCAGCAATCTCCGCGCCCCGTTTTTCCTGGTCCAGCACGCCATACCCTGGCTTTCGGCCGCCCGGGGCTGCGTGGTGAACCTGGCGGACATTCATGCGGACCGGCCGCTCAGAAACCATGCGGCGTACAGCATCACCAAGGCCGGATTGGTCGCCATGACAAAAGCCCTGGCCAAGGAACTGGCGCCGGCGATACGGGTGAATGCAGTGGCGCCGGGAGCGATTCTGTGGCCCGAGCAGGGTGCCGATGCGGCGATACAGGCCGAGATACTGAACCGGATCCCGCTGGGAAGGCCCGGCGAGCCGCTGGACATCGCCCGCGCGGTCGCCTATCTCGCGGACCAGGCGCCCTACGTCACGGGGCAGGTGCTCGCCGTGGATGGCGGACGCAGCCTGTTCGGCTAGGACCGCCAGGGCGGAACGATACGTACCTGCTGCAGCCCCTTTTTCTCGTAGCGCTCCCATAGCTCTCGGAAACTCAGCCCCAACACAGGATGCGTCAGGTCCGGCGCGATTTCCGCCAGCGGTTCGAGCATGAAGGCATATTCGGTCAGCTCCTTGCGCGGGAGCTTCAGCTTGCCTTCGCTGACGACCGCATCGCCGTAAAGCAGCAGGTCGAGGTCCAGGGTCCTGGCGCTGAACTTCTTGGATTCCCGCGTACGTCCATGATCCGCCTCGATCCGGGCCAGTTCGTTTGCGACCTCGGCGAGCGGCAGATCCGTTTCGAAGCCGACCACCAGATTGTAGAAGGGATCGCCTTCGAACCCCACGGCGGCCGTTTCGTAGACGCTGGAAACGCGCAGCGGCCCGAAGCTGCCCCGCAACGCCGCAAGCGCGGATGGCATATGCCGATCCCGGTCGACATTGCTGCCGACACTGACGAAGACCTCAGGCATCGGCCGGCTTCGCCCCGCGCTCGATCAGGACGCCGACATCGCTGGCGCCGCGGATGGCGCCGCGCTTGTTCAGGGTAAGGCGCACCCATGGAATCGAGAATTCGTTCAGCAGAATGGCCGCGACCTTCTCGGCCAAGGTTTCCACCAGAAAGAACTGGCTGCCCTCGACGAATTCGATGAGGCGTTTCGACACCGCCTTGTAGTCGAGAGCGTGGACGATGTCGTCGGTAGCGGCCGCCCTGCGGATATCGGTCGCCATTTCGAGATCGAACACCACGGTCTGTCTGATTTCCCGTTCCCAGTCGTAGATGCCTATGATCGTCTCGATCTGCAGGCCCCGCAGAAATATAATGTCCATTCCGGCCTCTGTCGGTCGCGCGTTCAAGACGGCCATTCGTAACATAGAATTCAAATTCATGACAACTCCGGAGCGTTCATGCTGATCGAATGGCTGCTGATTCCCTTTGCCTATCTGCTCGGCTCGGTATCGAGTGCGGTGATCGTCAGCCGCGCCCTGGGGTTACCCGATCCGCGCCAGGAAGGCTCGAAGAATCCCGGGGCCACCAACGTGCTGCGCTTGGGCGGCAAGCAGGCGGCGATCCTGACATTGCTCGGGGACGCCTCGAAGGGGCTGGTCCCCTTGCTGATCGCGAAGAGTGTGGGGGCTTCGCCGCCGCTGATGGCCGCCGTCGGCTTCGCCGCGTTTGTCGGGCATCTCTATCCGGTGTTTTTCCAGTTCAAGGGCGGAAAAGGGGTGGCGACCGCCCTGGGCGTGCTGCTGGGCTTCGCCTGGCCGGTGGGCGTCATGGCGCTTTTGACCTGGCTCGGCGTGGCCGCCCTCTTCCGCTTCTCTTCCCTCGCCGCGCTGGCGGCCGCGGTCCTGGCCCCGGTTTACGTCTGGTTCTGGCTGGGCTCCGCCGAACTGGTGGTCTCGACGATGTTCATGTCGACCCTGCTCGTCTATCGCCACAAGAGCAATATCGAGCGCCTGCTCAAAGGCGAAGAAACCCGGCTCGGCGCTAGGCGCCCGTGAGCGTTTCCATCGGCCAGCGCGCCCTGGCTTCGATCGCGGACGTTTCGCACTGCCCTGCCAGCAGGCGCCGGCAACCGGCGAAGGCGATCATCGCCCCGTTGTCGGTGCAGAATTCCGGCCGCGGGAAGTAAACCCGGCAGCGCTCGCTTTCGGCCATCGCCTGGAGTTTCTTTCGCATGGTCCGGTTGGCGCTCACGCCCCCCGCCACCACCAGGCGCCCCAACCCCGTTTCCCGCAGCGCCCTGCGGCACTTCGACACCAGCGTATCGACGACCGCTTCCTGAAAAGCACAGGCGATGTCCGCCTTGTCCTGCGGCGTGCCCTCCAGGGCGGCAAGCGCGTTCAATGCGTGGGTCTTGAGACCGCTGAAACTGAAATCCAGGCCCGGCCTGTCCGTCATCGGACGGGGAAAGTGGAATCGCCCCGCATCCCCTCCCTCCGCCAGCCGGGCCAAAGCCGGCCCGCCCGGATAGCCCAGCCCCAGCAGCTTAGCGGTTTTGTCGAAAGCCTCGCCCGCGGCATCGTCCAGCGACTCGCCCAGCACATGGTAGGACCCGATTCCGCGCACATCGACCAGGAGCGTGTGGCCGCCCGAGACGAGCAGGGCGACAAAGGGGAATTCGGGGGGCTCCGGCTCGAGCAAGGGAGCAAGCAGATGACCCTCCATGTGATGGACCGCGACCGACGGGATGTTCCAGGCCCAGGCGAGGCTGCGCGCCACGGCGGCACCGACGAGGAGCGCCCCGATCAGACCCGGTCCCGCCGTGTAGGCGATCCCGCCGATCGCGGTCCGCTTAAGGCCCTCGGCATCGAGCACTTCCCGGATCAGCGGCAGGAGTTTGCGCAGATGATCGCGTGACGCGATCTCGGGCACCACGCCGCCGTATTCCGCATGCACGTCGACCTGGCTGTAAAGCCTGTGCCCGAGCAGCCCGCGGTGTGAGTCGTACAGGGCGACGGCGGTTTCGTCACAGGATGTTTCGACACCGAGGACCAGCACGGCGTTTTTTGCGTTACCCTGAGGTCCGGGTATAATGCGCCATTTATTCACGAGGCGGCCGGACGCCGGCCATTTTTCCAAGAATCCATATTGAACTGTTGGGATGCTACATGCCGTCAATCAAGATCCGCGAGAACGAACCGTTTGAAATTGCCATCCGCCGCTTCAAGCGCGCCTGCGAAAAAGCCGGCGTCCTGTCGGAAGTGCGCCGCCGCGAATATTACGAAAAGCCCACCGAAGAACGCAAACGCAAGGCGGCAGCGGCCATCAAACGGCATTTGAAAAAGCTCTCGCGCGAACGGTTCGCCCTTCAGAATCTGCGCAAGGGCCGTCCCCAGCAGTAACCCGTCGGCTGGAATGCGCCCATGGTTGAGCAAAACGCGAGCCTGAAAGAACGACTGCAGGGCGACATGAAGGCGGCGCTCAAGGCGGGCGAGAAGGATCGCCTGAGCACGATCCGCCTGATCCTCGCCGCCGTCAAGCAAAAGGAAGTCGACGAGCGCATCATGCTGGACGATGCGCAAGTCGTGGTGGTGCTCGACAAGATGGCGAAGCAGCGGCGCGAGTCCATCGCCCAGTACGAAGCCGCCGGACGCAACGATCTGGCAGACATCGAGCGGACGGAACTCCTGATCATCCAGGACTACCTCCCCCAGGCGCTGAGCGAAGAAGAGGTCACAGCCATTCTGCAAGCGGCCATCGCCGAAGCCGGCGCCAAGGGCATTGGCGATATGGGCAAGGTCATGGCGCTGGCCAAGCCGAAACTTCAGGGGCGCACGGACATGTCTGCCGCCAGCGCCCGGGTCAAATCGCTGTTGAGCTGAGCTCGAATCTCCCGCCGATCAGGCATGGACGGGCCGGTGGGAACCTTCTCTGTCCCAAATGGCCGGTCGACTACCCCGCGAGTTCATTGACGACCTCATAGCGCGCATCGATATCGTCGATCTCATCGACGCGCGCGTTCCTTTGAAGAAATCGGGTTCCAGCTTCATGGCCCGATGCCCTTTCCATTCCGAAAAGACCCCCAGTTTTTCCGTCAGCAGGGAAAAACAGTTCTACCACTGCTTCGGATGCGGCGCCCATGGCAATGCCATCAGCTTTCTGATGGATTACGAGCGCCAGAGCTTCCCCGAGGCACTGGAAACCCTCGCAGCTCTGGCGGGAATCGATCTGCCCAAGACCGCGCCCGACCCCGGAGCGAACCCCGCCGTCTCGCTCCAGCCGATTTACGACATCCTGGACCGCGCCGCGGGTTTCTATGCCCAGCAGCTTCGCGACCATCCTACCGCGGAGCAGGCGAAAACCTATCTGCTCAAACGCGGCCTGACCGGCGAGATGGCCCATCGCTACCGGATCGGCTACGCCCCGCCAGGCTGGAACAACCTCCCGGCGGACTGGCCCAGAACGCCCTTGATCCAGAGCGGTCTGGTCATCGAAACGGACCGCTCCTCCTACGACCGCTTCCGCCAGCGCATCATGTTCCCCATCCGGGACCGGCGCGGACGCACCATCGGCTTCGGGGGCCGCACCCTGGGCGATGAAACGCCGAAATACCTCAACTCGCCGGAAACGGCCGCGTTCAAGAAAGGCAAGGAGCTTTACGGATTGCACGAGTTGCTGGAAGCCGACTCGAAACCCCGGCGCATCCTGGTGGTCGAGGGCTACATGGACGTCATCGCCCTGGCTCAGCACGGCATGACCGAGGCCGTCGCCACCCTCGGCACCTCCACGTCGACCGAACACGTCCGCGTGCTGTTCCGCTTCACGCGGGAAATCGTGTTCTGTTTCGACGGCGATACCGCCGGTCACAAAGCGGCCTGGCGTGCCCTCGAAGCCAGCCTGCCGCTCTTGCGCGAAGGCCGTGAAATACGCTTCATGCACTTGCCAAGCGGCGAAGATCCCGACTCGCTGATCCGCAAGGAAGGGCGCGATGCATTCGATAGCCGGATCAGGGAAGCCGCGCCATTTTCGGATTATCTGTTTCGAACCCTGCAAACGGATCTGGATTTGCGGAGCGTCGAAGGACGCGCAGCACTGCAAAAACAGGCCCGTGAACTTCTGGATCGTCTCCCGGTCGGAATATTCAAGGAGATGATGGCACAACGCCTGGGCGAGATCACCGGCGTGGTGAACACAGCGCCTCCTCCGAGGCGCACGGAAAACCGGCCGCGCAGCCCGTCCGGGCAACCGCGGCCCCCTTCCGCCTGGCGGGATCTGGTTTCCCTGCTGCTGCACCGCCCGCAGCTTGCCGGATTGATCTCACCGGACGTCCGCGCGCGGCTCACGGCGAACCCGCGCGCGGGCCCGCTCATCGCACGCATTCTGGAATACACCGACCAGCAAGCCGCCCCCCATGCGGGGATGCTGTTCGAATACCTGCGCGAAACACCGGAAGGCACCCTGGCCTCAAATATCCTGAGACGGAGGCTGCTGACGCCGGAGGACGGCATGGAAACGGAGTTCGTCGGTGCTCTCGACAGGGTGCTCGCCCTGCTCCGCGAAGATAGGTTGAACCAATTGATCGACAAATCGAAACACGGCCAACTCACTGATGACGAACGGGAAGAGCTCCGGAAATTGACAGGAGGAAAATCTTGAAACTCGACTAAAGCCGCCCCATCTTCTACAATGAAAAGTTCTTCAATATCATCACCTCCCCTCCAGCGCGAGTTCGTTAATGACGCCAGAACAGCAGCAGCACCAGCTCAAGGAACTTATTGCTAAGGGCAAGATGCAGGGCTACCTCACCTTTTCCGAGGTCAACGATCATCTCCCCAGCGACATCGTCGATCCCGAGCAGATGGAAGACATCATCTGCATGATCAACGACATGGGGATCGAAGTTCATGAAGACGTCCCCGACAACGAAGACCTGATCCAGGACACGGCCGTCGTGGCCGAATCCGACGAGGATGAGGCTGCGGAAGCCGCGGCGGCGCTGGCCTCGTCCGTCGATACCGAACTCGGTCGCACTACCGATCCCGTGCGGATGTACATGCGCGAAATGGGAACCGTGGAACTGCTGACCCGGGAAGGCGAGTTGAACATCGCCAAACGCATCGAGGAAGGGATTAACATCGCCGCCAATGAACTGGTGCGGTTTCCCGCAGCCATGGAGCACTTCCTCAAGGCTTTCGAAACCGTCGACAACGGAGAAATCCGGTTGTCCGATCTGATCTCCGATTTCTTCGATCCTGTCGCAGCGGACGCCGTGGCGGTGGAAGACGACGCCGAAGCGGAAATCATCGATGAAGGCGATAGCGGCCCTGATCCCGAACTGGTCAGGGAAAAGCTGGCAGCTTTCCGCAAACTGCACAAGGCAGCCGTCACCGCGCACCACAAGTATGGGTACGGCCACGAAAAGACCCAGAAGTCTTTCGATACTCTGGCCGCGGCTTTCATGGAGTTCAAGAAAACTCCGCAGTTCTTCAAGGAACTGACCGATACGCTGCGTGACACGGTCGCGAAAATCCGCGAGCAGGAACGCATGCTCATGGACATTTGTGTCACCAAGGGCAAGATGCCCAAGGCAGAATTCGTCGCGACCTACAACGGCAACGAAACCCGTGCGGAGTGGCTGGAAGAGATCTGCGATTCGGCGAAGCCTTATGCGGCAGCAATCAAGCCGCATAAGGAAGAAATCCGCCGGATCCAGACCAAACTCGCTCAAATCGAGAAGGATAACCGGCTCGACATCGCACTCATCAAGGACATTCACCGTCGGGTCTCCGCGGGCGAGAACCAGGCGCGGCTGGCCAAGCGGGAAATGATCGAGGCGAATCTGCGGCTCGTCATCTCCATTGCCAAGAAGTACACCAACCGCGGACTGCAATTCCTGGACCTGATCCAGGAAGGCAACATCGGGCTGATGAAGGCAGTGGACAAGTTCGAATACCGGCGAGGCTACAAGTTTTCGACCTACGCAACCTGGTGGATCCGCCAGGCGATCACTCGCTCCATCGCCGACCAGGCGCGGACGATCCGCATCCCCGTGCACATGATCGAAACGATCAATAAGCTCAACCGCATTTCGCGGCAGATGCTGCAGGAAATGGGACGCGAACCCACGCCGGATGAGCTTGCCGCGCGCATGGACATGCCCGAAGACAAGGTCCGCAAGGTCATGAAGATCGCCAAGGAGCCCATTTCCATGGAAACCCCCATCGGCGATGACGATGATTCGCATCTGGGGGATTTCATCGAGGACTCCCGCGTGCTGTCGCCGGTCGAACACGCCACCGTGGCCAGCTTGCGCGAAACCACCCAGCAGGTGCTTGCCGGGCTGACCGCACGGGAAGCGAAGGTGCTCAGGATGCGTTTCGGCATCGACATGAATACCGACCACACGCTGGAAGAAGTCGGCAAGCAGTTTGACGTTACGCGTGAGCGTATCCGTCAAATCGAAGCCAAAGCCTTGCGCAAGCTACGTCACCCTTCGCGGTCCGAGCAATTGCGCAGCTTTCTCGACATCGAATGACGGACATCGAGTTCGGGGCCCTTAGCTCAGTCGGTTAGAGCGAGCGACTCATAATCGCCAGGTCGTAGGTTCAAGTCCTACAGGGCCCACCATTCAACACCCAACGCATTGATAGCTATAGGCATCTCCAAGGCGTCTGTCGCCATGCCCGGTGGTCCATCAACCGGGCACGACGACGGCAGCCACGATGCCCGAAAATCGCAGACACACAACCGCCCCGCTGGATTAGATCCAGTCCTGTTTCTTGAACGCCGTCCGCATTTCCTCAGCGATGGCGTGTGCCGTCTCTTTCGCCCGACCCTCGACGGTTGACGAGCCTTTCGCCTCCCCGGCCAGTTTTGACGCACCACCTACGATCAGTCCGATGGGATTTCCGGTCGCCGCCAGAGTTGCAACCCCCACGAGCGCACCCGGCGTCTTGCTGCCACCCGATTCCATTTCACCACCTCCCACCCGACGCAGCCCCTGCTTCGTCATCAGGTAACCCTCGACAGCGGTCTTGAGCTCGGACGAGCCGGAACCGAAACCGATCAACACGCGCTCCCCGGCGCTACCCTCGCTGACCGAAACGAAATAGCCCCGGATGACGAGATCACCGACCTTTGGTGCCGGCTGCCCCTCAGCCCGCACCGCCGGAAGCCCCATGGCCTTGATTTCTGCAACCAGCTCATTGGCGACCGCGGTCCCTAGTTTGCGACCAAGTTCGACCTGTTCTGGCGTCTGTGGCGTCCCCTGTCCAGCCACCTGGCCCGCAAAGGGCGACTCTGGCGGAATGTCCGCCGGGGTTGCGGTAAAGTCATGGACGATGATGCGATCCGGGCGGGCTACCTTTGCCGTCCCTGTATACGCTTGACGCGAAGTCACGTGGGTAGATGCGCACCCCATCAAAATCACCAGGACGAATATGGAGCACGTAGCACGGCTGAGCAGTTTCATTGCAGACCTCCCTCATTGGATGGCATGACAGGCTAAGTTTTGGAGCCGCGTTTTCATGGTCGAAGCGTCCCCCTTTCTTTTCTTCAAACGAACCCTAGCCAGGCTTGGCACCGTAGCACAGAGCCAACGCCACCGTAAGACCCCTGCTCCGTCTGGACGGCCGCACATTTCCTGCGCATTCGGTTGACGCGGGGATGTCAATCCCACTGGTGGCAGCTGGATTCGCCGCACGCTATCCTCAGATTTCTCATGTCCCAATCGCCTTGGCGCGTTACAACTTCGATGGCTCCCTAGAATGGAGGCTTGCGCCAGCGCCCATTTTGAGGGGCGTAAACTGGAGGGCCGCCGCCAGCGAGTACGACTTTGCCGAGAAGAAGAACGTGTACTCCAAGAGCAAGGGCACCGCGTCGCCCTTCGTGCTGACGCAGGAAGTCAGAGCAGAAAACGAGTAGTGGACACCCACGCTTCTGGCCGAACGCCAGAAACGCCTTGTGGGCGTCCTCAAAGACCATTGGAATCTCGCCGTCGCCACTGGCACGGCGGCGAGCTGAGGAACGTATCGATGCAGAAGAAACAACAACAAGACCAAAGCCAGATCAAGTGGATCTCCGACTTCATCTGGAACATTGCCGATGACCGCCTGCGCGACGTCTATGTGCGCGGCAAGTACCGCGACGTCATCCTGCCCTTCACCGTGCTGCGGCGGCTCGATGCCGTACTCGAATCCACGAAGGACGCGGTGCTGGAGCGCAAGAAGTTCCTGGACACCCACAAGGTGGCCGAACAGGACGGCGCACTGCGCATGGCGGCAGGCCAGGCGTTTTACAACGTCTCGGAATTCACCCTGGCCAAGCTCAAGGGAAGCAGCCAAGGCCAGCGCCTGCGCGATGACTTCATTGCGTATCTGGACGGCTTTTCGCCCAACGTGCAGGAAATCCTCACCAAGTTCAACTTCCGCAACCAGATTCAGAAGCTGGTGGATTCCCACGTCCTGGGCTACCTGATCGACGACTTCCTCGACCCCGAGGTCAACCTGTCGCCGCTACCCGTGAAGGATGCCGACGGCCGCATCAAGCTGCCCGCGCTGGACAACCACGGCATGGGCACGGTGTTCGAGGAGCTGATCCGCCGCTTCAACGAAGACAACAACGAAGAGGCCGGCGAACACTTCACCCCGCGCGATGTGGTGCAGCTCATGGCCAAGCTGCTGTTCCTGCCGGTGGCCGACAAGATCGAGTCCAGCACCTACTCGCTCTACGACGGCGCCTGCGGCACCGGTGGCATGCTCACCGTGGCCGAGGAAGTGTTGCTCGAACTGGCCGAGCAGCATGGCAAGGAGGTGTCCATTCACCTGTTCGGGCAGGAGATCAGCGACGAAACCTACGCCATCTGCAAGGCCGACCTGCTTTTGAAGGGCGAAGGCGCGGAAGCCGAGAACATCGTCGGTGGCGCGGACAAATCCACCTTGTCCAACGATCAGTTCCGTTCGCGCCAATTCGACTTCATGATCTCCAACCCGCCCTACGGCAAGAGTTGGAAGACCGATCTGGAGCGCATGGGCGGCAAGAATGACTTCAACGACCCGCGCTTCATCGTCAGCCATGCGGGCAACAACGAGTTCAAGCTCATCACCCGTTCCAGCGACGGGCAGCTCATGTTCCAGGTGAACAAGCTGCAGAAGATGAAGCACAACACGCCGTTGGGCAGCCGCATCGCGGTTGTGCACAACGGCTCGGCACTGTTCACCGGCGACGCGGGTCAGGGCGAGAGCAACATCCGACGCTGGGTGCTGGAGAACGACTGGCTCGAAGCCATCATCGCCCTGCCGCTCAACATCTTCTACAACACCGGCATCGCCACCTACATCTGGGTGCTGGCCAACAAGAAAGCAGAGCACCGCAAGGGCAAGGTGCAACTGATCGATGCCAGCGGCTGGTTCCAGCCGCTGCGCCGCAACCTCGGCAAGAAGAACTGCGAACTCTCGGCGGGAGACATCCAGCGCATCCTCGACCTCTACCTCGGCAAGGCACAAGAAACCGCCCAGTCCAAATGGTTCGACACCCAGGACTTCGGCTACTGGAAGATCACCGTCGAGCGCCCGCTGCGCCTGAAAAGCCAGCTCTCCGACGAGCGCATCGAGTCCCTGCGGTTTGCCTCCGGCGATGAGGCGCTGCGCGCCGAGATCTACGCCACTCACGGCGAGGCGCTCTATACCGAGTTCGCCAAGCGCAAACCGGCCATCGAGGCGTGGCTGAAAGGCGAGGGCGAGGACGAGAACGAAGACGACGACGGCGAAGACAGCGACAGCAGCGATGACTTTGATGCCCCCGCCACCCGCAAAGCCGTGCCCGCCAAGCGGCGCAAGAAGCTGCTCGACGCCGCGACCTGGCAGCGTGACAAGGCGCTGATGGAGGTGGCAAAGCGGGTCCAACAGGCATTGGGCAGCGCCGTGTTCGACGACCACAACGTATTTCGCGCCCGCTTCGATGCAGCGCTGAAGTTGCTGGGCGAGAGCTTGAGCGCAGCCGAGAAAAAGACCCTCTACAAGGCGGTGAGTTGGCGTGACGAAACAGCGCCACCAGTCATTGCCCGCCGCACCAAGCTCAAGGCAGGGGAATACTTTGAGCCCGGCTTCGATGGCGCGTACCTCGAAACAGTGGGCAAGGATCGCTTCATGGTCGAGTACGAACCCGACAGCGAGCTACGCGACACCGAGCAGGTGCCGTTGAAAGAGCCGGGCGGCATCGACGCCTTTTTCGAGCGCGAAGTGCTGCCGCACGCGCCGGACGCCTGGATCGCCACGGACAAGACCCAGATCGGCTACGAGATTTCGTTTGCCCGCTACTTCTACAAGCCCACGCCGCTGCGGTCGCTTGAAGAGATCCGCGCCGACATCCTGCGGGTGATGCAGGAGAGCGAAGGGTTGTTACACAAGATTGTGGGGGGCGCGTGATGGCTCGCGCCTACCCGACCTACTTACTTTCCGGGTTGCCGTGGGCTCCACAGCTGCCCGAGGGCTGGCAGGTGCTGCGCAACGGTCGCCTGTTCGGTCATCGCGTCGAAACGGGCTTCCCAGATCTGCCGATTCTGGAAGTGTCGCTGCGCACCGGCGTGCGTGTGCGTGACATGGAAAACCTGAAGCGCAAGCAGGTGATGAGCCAGAAGGAGAAATACAAACGCGCAGTCAAAGGCGACATTGTCTACAACATGATGCGGATGTGGCAAGGCGCGGTCGGACCCGCGCCCGTCGATGGGCTGGTCAGCCCGGCGTATGTCGTGGTGAAACCCTACGACGAGGCCAACAGCAGTTACTACAGCTACCTGTTCCGCACGGCAGCGTACATGCAGGAGGTCAACAAGTTCTCGCGTGGCATCGTGGCGGATCGCAACCGGCTGTATTGGGAATCCTTCAAGCAGATGCCCTCGCTCGTGCCCCCGCGCCCCGAGCAAGACCAGATCGTCGCCTACCTGCGTGCGCAGGATGCGCATATCGCCCGCTTCATCAAGGCCAAGCGCGAGTTGATCAAGCTGCTCACCGAGCAGAAGCTGCGCATCATCGACCACGCCGTCACCCGCGGCCTCGACCCTTCCGTCCCGCTCAAACCGTCCGGTATCGAATGGCTGGGCGAGGTGCCGGAGCATTGGAAGGTAGAACGCCTTAAATGGGTTTGTCGATTCACGTATGGGGGCTCACTTTCAGATGCGAATCGCCGTCAGGGAAATGTTCCGGTGTATGGCTCCAACGGCCAAGTTGGTATGCACGACAAAGCCAATACGTTAAGCCCATGCATAGTAATCGGGCGCAAAGGCTCATTTGGAAAGGTGAACTATTCCGAGAGAGACCTGTTCGCCATCGACACTACATATTTTGTCGACCGAAAATGCACGAATGCCAATATTCGATGGCTTTATTACCTATTGGTTTGGTGCCAGCTAGACCGAATTTCAAAGGATTCGGCGGTTCCAGGATTGGACAGAACTGACGCGCTGAACACGCTTGTGCCGGTACCTGATTACGAAGAGCAGGAGCGAATCGCGAATCAGCTTGATAGCGAGACAGCAGAAGTAAATGATGCCATCGCCCGCACCGAAGACGAAATCAAGCTGATCCGCGAATACCGCGACCGC
Organism: Methylococcus geothermalis; assembly: GCF_012769535.1. Taxonomy (NCBI): domain Bacteria; kingdom Pseudomonadati; phylum Pseudomonadota; class Gammaproteobacteria; order Methylococcales; family Methylococcaceae; genus Methylococcus; species Methylococcus geothermalis. The sequence goes on along the minus strand of NZ_CP046565.1, from coordinate 671,287 downwards.
CTGATTGCCGATGTGGTCACTGGCCAAGTGGACGTGCGCGGCTGGCAACCCGGCCCGGACGACGTGGTGAGCGACGAGGAGCTGGCGGCTCTCAGCGACGAAGGAAGTGAAGGGGACGATGAAAACGATGCCGAGGGCGAGCCGGAAGAGGCTTGAAGGGGAGTGTTGTCTTTACCTATTTGGTAAAGATTTCTAAAATGGAGCCCTGGTTTGGAGATCAGATTTCGCAACAAGAAGGTGCGCGAGCTCTGCGAGTGCGAAGCCGTGGCACGCAAAAAACTGGGGGCGGAATGCGCACGCAAGCTCAGGGCGCGGCTAGGTGACCTGCAGGCGGCGCAGTCGGTGACCGACCTGGTTGCCGGCAACCCCCACCGCCTCACCGGAGATTTGGCCGGCCAGTACGCGGTAAATCTTGCAGGCGGTTGGCGATTGACCTTCACCCCGGCCAACGACCCCGTGCCGTGCCATGCGGACGGCGGCATCGACTGGCGGGTCGTGACTATTGTTTGTATCGAATACATTGGGGATTACCATGACTGATCTGGATGCACCGTTTGCACCCGACTGGGTCTCCCCGCCCGGGGACACCATTGCGGATGTGCTGGAAGAACGCGGCTGGACGCAGGCCGAACTGGCGCGCCGCCTCGGCTACACCGAGAAGCATGTGAGCCAGCTTATCAACGGCAAAGCGCCCGTCACCGAAGAGACGGCTTCCCGTTTGGAGCGGGTGATCGGCAGCACGGCGGGTTTCTGGCTGCGCCGAGAAGCGCTCTATCGTGAGCGGCTGGAGCGCCAAAAGTCTGCGGAACGTTGTGCGGGCTGGACGGACTGGCTTGACAAGCTGCCGCTCAAAGAACTGATGGAATTTGAAGCCATCCCCAAGTTGCGCGTGGTCGAGAAGCACAAACCTGCGCTGGTGGAAGCGTGTCTGCGCTTTTTCGGGGTAGCCTCGCCCGAGGAGTGGAATGTCGTATACCCTGGTATGCAGGCGCATTACCGTCGCAGCCGTGAGGAGCAAAGTGACCTTGGCGCGATTGCGACCTGGCTGCGCCTTGGCGAGAAGCAGGCGGAAGCTTGGGATAGTCCCAAGTTTGACCGTGCGCGCTTCGAGCGTGCCTTGAGAGAGATCCGCAGCCTCACGGTCGAGCCCCCGCAGGTGTTCGAGCCAGGTATGAAACGGCTGCTGCGCGAGGCGGGAGTGGTGTTGGTCTTGGTACCCGCCATTCCGCGTGCACATGTGAGCGGCGTGGCGCGCTGGCTAACACCATCGCGTCCCCTGATCCAGCTCTCCCTTTATGGTAAAACCAACGACCGTTTCTGGTTCACCTTCTTCCACGAGGCGGCGCATCTCCTGTTGCACGGGACATCGGCGGAAGACCGCAAGGCCGTGTTTCTTGACGACCCGGATGGGCCTGCAAGCGACGACGCGCGCGAGCACGAGGCCAACCAGTGGGCGGCAGATTTTCTGATCCCTCGAGAGCATATTGAGGTGCTGCAAGGTCTCACGCGCAAGGCCGACGTGCGTGCCTTTGCCCAAGCGTTGTCCATCCATCCTGGCATCGTCGTGGGCCGTCTGCAGCACGAGAGAATCATTCCGCCTTCGTGGATGAACGGTTTGAAGGTAAGTTTTCGCTGGAGTCATCCCGAGCCTGATGTCAAAAAGGCGAGCCATGGGCGTGACTGACACCAGTGAAAAAGCCCTCGAGGCTTTGATCGTGCGCCATCTGACGGGCATGGGCGAGACCCCGCCCGTGACCGCACAGAGTGCGGCTGAACCTCTGGCGGTATATGCGCCGGGCGGCTACGTTCAGGGCCGCGCCAGCGACTACAACCGCGATGTGGCGCTGGATGTGGCGCAGTTGCTCGCCTTCTTGCAGGCCACCCAACCCGAGGTGGTGGAAACGCTGGAACTGGCGGCGGACGGCATCAAACGCACCCAGTTCCTGCACCGGCTGCAGGGCGAGATCACCAAGCGCGGGGTGGTCGACGTGCTACGCAAAGGCGTCAGCCACGGGCCCGTACACGTCGATCTCTACAAGCTGCTGCCCACGCCGGGCAATGCCGCCGCAGCGGATGCCTTCGGCAAGAACATATTCAGCGTCACCCGGCAGGTGCGCTACAGCAACGATTCCGGCAACGAGCTGGACTTGGTGATCTTCATCAACGGTCTGCCGGTTCTGACGTTCGAGCTGAAAAACTCGCTGACCAAGCAGACCCTGGCCGACGCCATCGTTCAGTACCAAACCACGCGCAGCCCACAGGAGCTGCTGTTCCAGTTGGGGCGTTGCGTGGCGCACATCGCAGTCGATGACGCGGAGGCCGCGTTCTGCACTGAGCTGAAGGGCAAGGCCTCGTGGTTTTTGCCGTTCAATCAGGGCTACAACAGCGGCGCGGGCAACCCGCCCAACCCGAATGGTTTGAAGACCGATTACCTGTGGAAAGAGGTGCTGACCCGCGAGTCGCTGGCCAACATCATCGAGAGCTTCGCCCAGGTGGTGGAGGAGGAAGAAGCGGACGCCAGCGGCAAAAAACGCAAGAAGCGCAAGCAGATCTTCCCGCGCTTTCATCAGTTGCGCACGGTGCGTGCCCTGCTGCGCCGCGCCCGTGAAGATGGCGTGGGCCAGCGTTATCTGATCCAGCATTCGGCAGGCAGCGGCAAGAGCAACACCATTGCCTGGCTGGCGCACCAGTTGGTGGAGCTGCGCCGCAAGGATGATCCGCTGACGGCGCAGTTCGACTCCATCATCGTCATCACCGATCGGCGCGCGCTGGACACACAGATTGCCCGCACCATCAAGGGTTACGACCACGTGGCGGCGATCTTCGGCCACTCCGACAACGCACAGGAGCTGCGCGAGTACCTGCGCCGGGGCAAGAAAATCATCGTCACCACGGTGCAGAAATTCCCGTTCATCCTCGATGAGCTGGGCGACCTATCCGGCAAGCGCTTCGCGCTGTTGATCGACGAGGCGCATTCCAGCCAGGGCGGCAAGACCACGGCGCGGATGCACGAAGCGCTTGGCGGCAAAGCGGCCGCCCCTGACGCCAGCGGCCAGGACGCCGAAGAGGCGTTCGAGGAGGACAGCACGCAGGATGCGGTGAACGCGGAAATCGAGAAGCGCATCGCCTCGCGCAAGCTGCTGGCCAACGCCAGCTACTTCGCATTCACGGCCACACCCAAGAACAAGACGCTGGAGTTGTTCGGCGAGAAGACCGTGGTCGGCGACAAGGTGCAGTTCCGCTCGCCCGAAGAACTGACCTACACCACCAAGCAGGCCATCCAGGAGAAGTTCATCCTCGACGTGGTGGAGAACTACACCCCCTACGACAGCTTCTACCAAGTGGCCAAGACGGTGGAAGACGACCCGGAATTCGACAAGGTGAAGGCTCTGAAGAAAATCCGCCACTACGTCGAATCGCATGACAAGGCCATTCGCCGCAAGGCCGAGATCATGGTCGATCACTTCGTCGCGCAGGTGGCGGGCAAGCAGAAGATCGGCGGCAAGGCGCGGGCGATGATCGTGTGCAACGGCATCGCGCGGGCCATCGACTACTGGCGCGAAGTGTCGGACTACCTCACGCAGATCAAGAGCCCGTACAAGGCCATCGTGGCGTACTCGGGTGATTTCGAGATCGGCGGGCAGAAGAAGACCGAGGCCGATCTCAACGGGTTTCCAAGCAAGGACATTCCGGCCCGGTTCAAGCAAGACCCGTATCGATTCCTGATCGTCGCCAACAAGTTCGTCACCGGCTTTGACGAACCCTTGCTGCACACGATGTACGTGGACAAGCCGCTGGCGGGCGTGCTGGCAGTGCAGACCCTGTCACGCCTGAACCGCGCGCATCCACAGAAGCACGACACCTTCGTGCTCGACTTCGCCGACAACGCCGAGGCGGTGAAGGCGGCGTTCCAGGATTACTACCGCGCCACCATCCAGACCGGCGAAACCGACGCCAACAAGCTGCATGACCTGAAGGCCGAACTCGACGGGCAGCAGGTGTATAGCTGGCAGCAGGTGGAAGACTTGGTGGCGCTTTACTTGAGTGGCGCAGACCGGGACAAACTCGATCCGATCCTCGATGCGTGCGTAGCCGAATACACCGACAAGCTCGGCGAGGACGATCAGGTCAAGTTCAAGGGGAAAGCCAAGGCCTTCGTCCGCAGCTACGGTTTCCTCGCCGCGATTCTGAGCTACGGTCATCCAGCGTGGGAGAAGCTGTCGATCTTCCTGAACTTCCTCATCCCCAAGTTGCCCGCGCCCAAGGAGGAAGACCTCTCCAAGGGGGTGCTGGAGACCATCGATATGGACAGCTACCGGGTGGAAGCCAGAGCCGCGCTGAAGATGGCGATGGACGATGCCGACGCCACCGTCGAGCCGGTGCCCCCGGGCAGCGGTGGCGGCAAGGGGGAGCCAGACATCGACAAACTCTCCGCGATCATCAAGACCTTCAACGACCTGTTCGGCAACATCGAGTGGAAGGACGAGGACAAGATCCGCAAGGTCATCACCGAGGAGATTCCAGCGCGGGTGGCGCAGGACAAGGCCTACCAGAACGCGCAGGCCAACTCCGACAAGCAGAACGCCAAGCTGGAGCACGACAAGGCGCTCAACCGCGTGGTGCTGGAGCTGCTGTCCGACCACACCGAACTGTTCAAGCAGTTCAGCGACAACCCCAACTTCAAGCGCTGGCTGACGGACATGGTGTTCGATGTGACCTACCAGCCAGGTGCGGTTCCGCCGAAAGCTCCGCCACAGGCTGGGGTGGGTCTGTGATGGCATGGGAGACATGCAAATGAAGCTGAATCTTGCAAATACCGTCATCGGCTTCTTGAAAGAGCGGCCCGAGGAGAAATACACGGCACGCCAGATCGCCGAGTGGGTGTTTGCCACGTTCCCCGATGAGTGTCAGGCTAAGAAAAGCAGCAGTCAGGCATTGGAGACTGACGCGGATCTCGTGCAGCAAATCGTCAGGGAAATCAGCTCACAAATGCCACGTCTGCAAAATAAACAGATGGGGTTGAAAACGACCGAGGGACGTCCGCGCAAGTATTACTACTCCGAAAAGTCGGACAGCGCGGAGGTAGCTGCGGTCGAAGGCGCGGCAGCCAGTTCAGCAGCCGACTCTGGGCAGCTCAAGATTGACGAGCACGCTCTGTACCCGCTGCTCTCGCAATACCTGTGGGAGGAGTTTGGCGTTTTCTCCAAGCGCATCGACGAGAAGCGCTCATCGAACAAGCGCGGGCCAAATGGCAACCGCTGGCTGTACCCGGACGTGGTGGGCATGGAGGACTTGGGCAAGGAGTGGCACCGCGAAGTGCGCGACTGCGTGACGCAGTATTCCGACAAACGCACCAAGCTGTGGTCGTTCGAGGCCAAGCTGCTGATCAACCGTTCGAACGTGCGCGAGTGCTTCTTTCAGGCCGTGTCGAACTCGTCGTGGGCCAATTTCGGCTACCTGGTCGCGGCGGAAATCGGTGGCACAGACACGCTCAAGGAGCTGCGGATGCTGTTCGCCGCTCACGGCATCGGTTTCATCAAGCTGGACGTGGACAACCCTGCCGACAGTCAGGTGCTGATTCCGGCCCGAGAGCGTGACGAGATCGATTGGGACATGGCCAATCGGCTGGCCACGGAGAACAGAGATTTCTTGGAATACGTGAAGCTGGTGAAGCAGTTCTACCAGACCGGCGAGGCGCGCCCGGCGGACTGGGACGTTCCGGAACTGGACGATTGACCACCTATTCCAGGTGGCCGATGACGTTGAGACGTTCGTCGCCGCGCTGAAACGCACCGAACCAACCGTCGCGGGAGTCGGCGTGGGTGCGGCTGACCAGCAGCGTGAATCCCTCGCAAGGGTTACTACTGGCTCAAACCTGACTTCGTGATCTAGGAAAGGGGGGCGACTCGACAGCCTATCCCCCGACTTCCAGCATCTACCCAACCTTGAAAGGATTTTGAAATGACCGGTAAAAACACCAACATCCCGTGAAGCGCGATGACGGCTGGATCGTGCGTGGTGCAGGGAACCAGCGAGACACCGCGCACCATCGCACCCAGTCAGAGGCCGAACATATCGCCCGTGACATCGCCATCAACCAGCGCAGCGAGGTGTTGATTCATGGCGAGAACGGTCGCACCCGCGAGCGCAACAGCTACGGCAATGATCCGCACCCGCCCGGGGGCTGAGATTGCTGCCACGCGGGCATCGGGTTCGACTATTGGCGACATGCGCTCCATGCGTCGAACCCGGCGCAGCGCACCGATGGCAAGCGCTTGTCGCGAAAGGGTTTCTGCGTGTGCTTGGCTGACGAGGCTCTGGCCGATTTTTTTTGAGAGCCGAGACCGGAAAAGAGTCAAACGGGGTGGGGCGACAAGCGTTTTATGTTTGGCGCGCTACTGCCTATGGTACACGCAAAATCGGCGGAATCTCCGCACAGCGAGGGGAAAACCGTGATGTGAAAAAGCCCAACCGAGAAGGGTTGGGCTTTGAATCTGGTGGCCAGGGACGGAATCGAACCGCCGACACGGGGATTTTCAGTCCCCTGCTCTACCAACTGAGCTACCTGGCCAGCACAAGAGCTGGTAATTAAACCAGCGAACGCCCCATCAAGTCAAGTCAATCATGCGAATCGTCGGGAGCCGTTTCGTACCGAATACGGTAGATGGTCCCGGCGTAGTCGTCGGACACATAAATGGCGCCGTCGGGCCCTTCAGCGACGTCTACCGGCCGACCGATCACTTCTTCGTCGATATTGAAACCGGTGAGGAAGGGGCGTTCGTCGATCCGTCCGTTGGGACCGAAGTGCAGCGATACGACTTCGTAGCCCTGCTTTTTCGATCGGTTCCAGGAGCCGTGCAAAGCGACCAAGGCGGCGCCGCGGTATGCCTGCGGAAGTTTGCCACCTTTGAGAAACGCCATGCCCAGCGGTGCGACATGCGCCTTGAATTCATGTGCGGGCGGAATGCTTCGCTGGATGTCAACCTCATGCCCCTTGCCGTAATCGGGGTCCGCGATGCGGTTGCCATTGGCATAGGGCCAACCGTAGAAGCCGCCTTTTTCGATGCGGTTGAGTTCGCACGGCGGGAAATCGTCGCCCAGCAGGTCGCGGCCGTTGTCGGTGCCATAAAGCTCGCGGGTGCCGGGGCGCCAGTCGAAACCAACGGTATTGCGCAGGCCGGAGGCATAGATTTCCCGCTTGGTGCCGTCCGGCTCGAAGCGCAACAGGGTGGCGCGAAGCGGATCGTCTTCGATGCAGACGTTGCAGCTCGATCCCACGGAGACGTACATGCCGCCGTCTGGACCGAATTTGAGGGTTCGGCTCCAGTGATTGCCGCCGCCGGGAATGCCGCTGACGACCGTTTCGGGCGCACCGGACGTCTGCCGCTGGGCCGCGTCGTAGCGGATGCGGATGACGCCGTAGGTCTTGGCGACGTAGAGCCATCCGTTCCAGAGATCGAGGCCGTGAGGTCGGCTCAGCCCAGCCAGCAATGGCTGCCGGCCGTCAGGGTGACCGTCGCCGTCGGCATCCTTTTCCAGCAGGACGATGGCACCGGCATTCGGCTGGCTGACCAGCAGATCGCCGGTCCTGGTGAAACGCAGCATCCTGGCACCCGGCAAATCCGCCGCATAAACCGCGAGGCTGAAGCCGGGAGGGAGGCTGAGGCGGTGGCGCAAAGCCTCCTCGGCCGGGGGCGCTGCTCCGCCGAGCACGGATTTGAGAGGGAAGTTGACCGTCAGATGGCCGAACCGCTGCGCCACGACGAGGATCAGCACTGCAGGCAAGACTAGATACCACAAAGCCTTTTTCATGGCTCAAGGCCCTCCGTCGATCGCGGGTTTTCGGCCTTCAAGATAACGCACTTCGCGGCGGAGGGAAAATGAGCGGAGAGGCCGGCGCGAAGGGCATGATGAAACTCGAACGAATATAAGCAAATCAGAAAAAGCTCTTTGCCTAGCCTCCCCGAGATGCCTATAGTGCCTGCGATAGGGAGCCTCCTCATTGACGCAGATTCAAACTTCGATCTCATCCACTATGACTATTCAAACCCTCGTGTCGACCCTCGGCGGCGGCGTACTGATCGGATCGGCCGCCTGTGGCCTCCTCTATTTCAACGGCCGCCTGGCCGGTATCAGCCATCTGCTAACGGGGCTGATGCCGCCCGGTGCCGGCGACATGCCATGGCGATTCGCCTTCGTGCTGGGGCTGTTGGCAGCCGGGATGCTGTTGCTCGGTGTCCACCCGCAGGCTTTCGGAGCCGCTCCGAGGCCGCTGTGGGTACTGGGCTTCGGCGGCTTTCTGGTCGGCTTGGGTGCACAGATCAGCAACGGCTGCACCAGCGGGCATGGCGTCTGTGGGCTGGGCCGGCGGTCCTTGCGCTCTCTGGTCGCGACCCTGACCTTCATGGGCACTGGCATGGCGACCGTGTTCCTTTTCAACCGCCTGAACGGAGGTTGAGCCGGCATGCCGATTGTCAGCGCTTTCCTCTGGGGTTTGGTCTTCGCTTTGGGGCTGGGTCTGGCCGGAATGACCCGGCCCGAGAAAATTCTCGGGTTCCTGGACATCGGCGGAAACTGGGATCCCTCGCTGATGCTGGTGATGGGCGGCGCGGTAGGCCTGACCTTTATCCTGTTTCCGCGGATCCTGCGACGCGGGCGCCCTGTCCTGGAAGACCGCTTCGACCTCCCGGTCCGGAAATACGTCGACGGGCGCCTCGTCGGCGGCGCCGGAATTTTCGGGATGGGCTGGGGGCTGGCCGGCTATTGTCCCGGCCCCGCCGTGGTTTCACTGGTCACTGCCGATGCCGGCGTCTGGGTGTTCGTCGCCTTTATGTTCGGCGGGCTCGCAGCGGGGCGCTGGCTCAATGCACGGCAGGCCGGGCGGCTGGCAACGCTCGACACCGCTGCCATTGAAGCCGTCCAGGTGCCAGGCTCGGCCGACGGCACCTGAGCCCAGCAAGGGCTATTGCGGCAACAAAAAACCCTGCCCGTAAAGGCAGGGTTTTTTAGTTTTCCCCAAAAGAAATCCGCTGTCAGACGATTTCGCGTGCCCGCTCGAACGCGGCCCGGAAATCAAAGAACACCGGGATTTCCGACGCCAATAGCAGGGCAAGCAGATGGTTCTGCAACTGGTATTTGACGTTGCCGACGGCAAGCGCTCCGATGCCGACGGCGCCGGGGCTGTTGACGGCATGAACCAAGGGATCGCCGTTGTGCTTCAGCTTGATGCCCTCGATGCCCAGAGGCGGCACGGCATTGACGTCGCCGGCGACCTTGAGTCGGTGGGCATCGGCCAGAACCGAAGCGTTCAGCACCTCGACGCCGGCCTTGGCGGTGCAGAACACGACGTCCGCATTCGACAGCAGGCGCGCCTTGTCGGCTTCCGAGCCGGCGAAAGTGCCGTGCAGACGCGCGCCGCAGCGCTGATTGTATTCGTCGGCCTTGGCCAGCGCGGTTTCGACGTTGAAGGGGTCGACGAGGGTCACGTCCGCTCCGGCCAGCGATGCAATGACGCCGGTTGCAATGCCGACGGGACCGGTGCCGCCGAACACCATGGCGCGCTGCCCGGCCAGCTCCGCGCCGTGCTTCAGCTTGAGCTGCTTCTCGACCAGCGCCACCAGCGCCGCCGCGGTGGTGAACCCGCCGCTGGGATCGGCCAGCACCGACACTTCGAACGGGGGCACCATCGCGGCCCTGGCGGTTTCCAGCATGGTGAGCGCCACCGCCAGATCGCGTCCGCCGATGAAGATGCCGGTCCGCTTCACCCCGGCAGGGCCGCGCGAGAAAATCGCATCCTGGACCAGGCCATGCACCTCTTCCGCCTTGACGTTGCTATAGGGCACGATGACCTCGAAGCCAGCATCAATCGCCATGTTGATGTCGAACGGACTGACATGCGGCATGGGGTCGAACATGTGGAGGACGGCGCGTTTTTCCATTCTGGGTGGGTCTCGGAAAAAATCAGTAAGAAAGAGGGTGTCGGGCCGCGCCCGGCGAAAATTCCAGCCGGCGCGGCCTCGGGCTGGCCTCAGCCGCCGCGGACAACTTCGCGGGCGATCTCGAATGCCTCGTTGAATGCCAGATAGACCGGCTTGTCGGTGTTGCGCATCCGCAGCAGCAGCCGGTGCTGGGCTTGGTATTTGACGTTGCCGATGGCCAGCGCGCCGATACCGATGGCCCCGCTCGGCGAACCTTCGATCGGCGTGCCCTTGTGATGGGGCCCCAATCCGGCGATGCCGGACGGCGGCACGGCGTTGACGTCGGCGGCCACTTTGAGCCGGGGCGATGCCGCCAGCAGCTCGGCGCTGAGCACCTGGATGCCGGCCGCGGCGGTCGCGAATACCACATCGGCGGTCTTCAGCAGTTCGCCCTTGTTGGCATCGGCGTCGCCCTCGATGGAGGTCTGGCCTTCACCGAATTCCGCATTGCACAGCTCGGCCACTTTCTGGGCCTTTTCGAGCTGGCGTCCGATGATCTTGACCTTGGCGCCGGCGCGGGCCGCCAGCACGGCGGCGATCTGGCCGACCGGGCCCGTGCCGCCAAGTGCCAGCACCGACTTGCCTTCGAGGCCGGTCTGGTGATGCTTCCGCAGCTCGCCCTCGGCCATCGCGACCATCGCCGCGGCAGTGGTGAAGGCGCCGCTCGGATCGGCGAAAGCGGAAATCTCGAACGGCGGCACCATCGATTTCTGGGCGGTGCGCAGCATGCTCATGGCGGTGCCGACGTCGCGTCCGCCGATGAAGATCGCGGTGCGCTTCACCCCGGCGAGGCTGCGCGAGAAGATCGCGTCCTGCACCATGGCGGTGATTTCCCCCAGCTCCAGGTTCGTATATGGCACCAGGGACAACCAGCCGGCATCGAGCGCCATGTTCGCGTCGAACGGGCTCAGATTCTTTTCCGGCGTGAACATGTGCAGGATATAAGGCTTTTCCACGGCGCGCTCCTCGATTCGGCCAGTCGTTACACGGTCGGCGAAGTATACGGACGCGGTGGAACGATGGCAAACCGCGGCCTCCGCGCTTGGCGGGGGCGAATTCCCTCCCCCTCACCGGCGTGCCTCACTCCCCGTTCGTCAAGGCGGCGTGGGCCGCCGCCAGCCGGGCGACCGGTACCCGCGGCGCCGAGCAGGAGACGTAGCTGAGGCCGATGCCGTCGCAGAAGCGGATGGAAGCGGGATGCCCGCCGTGCTCGCCGCAGATGCCGATTTCGAGGTCCGGACGGACGCTGCGCCCCTTTTCCACCGCCATCCGCATCAGAACGCCGACGCCGGCGACGTCGAGCACTTCGAACGGGTTGTCCTTGAGGATGCCGCCGCCGATGTACTGCGGCAGGAACTTGTTTTCCGCATCCTCGCGCGAGAACGACCAGGTCGCCTGGGTCAGGTCGTTGGTGCCGAAGGAGAAGAATTCCGCGGTTCGCGCCAGCCCGTCGGCGTTCACGCAGGCGCGGACGGTTTCCACCATGCTGCCGAATTTGAAATGGAGTCGGACGCCGTGGCTGGCCTCGACTTCAGCCCGCATGCGCTCGACCATCGCCTGGACGCATTCCAGTTCCGCGCCGTCGACGACCTGGGGCACCATGATTTCCGGAGCGGCGGCCACGCCCGCCTTGGCGCACTCGGCCGCGGCCTCGAGCACGGCGCGAATCTGCATTTCGTAGATTTCGGGGAAGGTGATCCCGAGCCGAACCCCGCGGTGCCCCAGCATCGGGTTGATCTCGTGGAGTTCCCGGACTTTGGCCAGCAGCCGCTCCTTGCGGGCGATGACGGCCGCGATGGCGTCTTCGCCGACGCCGTCGGCATCGGCGGCCCGACCGAGCGCGCTCAAGGCCGCCGCCCGACCCTTGGCGACCCATTGGTATTCCCGCAGCGCTTGGATCTCATCCGTCAGCGAATGCTCGCCGGGGAGGAATTCGTGGATGGGCGGGTCCAGCAGGCGGACGGTGACCGGATGCGGCGCCATGAGGCTGAAGATCGCCTGGAAATCGCCGCGCTGCATCGGCAGCAGCTTGTCCAGTGCGGCCTTCCGCTCCTCGGTGCCGGGGGCCAGGATCATTTCCACGACCACCGGCAGCCGGTCGCTGGCGTTGAACATGCGTTCGGTGCGGCACAGACCGATGCCCACGGCGCCATACTCGCGCGCCTGCTTCGCCGCCTCCGGGGTATCGGCGTTGGCCATGACCTTGAGATGCGCAGCCTCGTCGGCCCAGGACAGCAGGGTCTTGAGGTGCTCGGAAAAGGTCGGCGTGATGGTGGGAATCTCACCCAGGTAGACGTTGCCGGTGCTGCCGTCGATGGTGATGATGTCACCCTCGCGCAGCGTGACGTCCCCCACCATGGCCAGCCGCGCGCGGCTGTCCACCTTGATGCCCTCGGCGCCGGCGACGCAGGCCTTGCCCATGCCGCGGGCCACCACGGCGGCATGCGAAGTCTTGCCGCCGCGGCTGGTGAGGATGCCCTGGGAGGCGAAGAAGCCGTGGATGTCTTCCGGCTTGGTCTCCTCGCGCACGAGGATGACCTTTTCGCCGGCCCGCCCCAGCAACTCGGCCTGGTCGGCGTCGAACACGCACCGGCCGCTGGCGGCGCCGGGCGAGGCTGGCAGCCCCTGGGCCAGTGGCACGGGCTTGTGGGAGGTGTCGAGGCAGGGATGGAGCAGCTGTTCCAGATGGCTCGGATTGACCCGCAGCAGGGCCTGCTCCCGTGTGATCAAACCCTCCGTACACATGTCCACCGAGGTGCGCACCATCGCCTGCGCGTTCATCTTGCCGTTGCGTGTCTGCAGGCAGTACAGCACGCCTTTTTCGATGGTGTACTCGAAGTCCTGCACCTCGTGGTAATGGCCTTCGAGCTTGTCGCGCAGTTCCACCAGCTGGGCGTAAAGCTCCGGCATTTCGCTCGCCATCTCCTGCACGGGTTTCGGCGTGCGGATGCCGGCGACCACGTCCTCGCCTTGGGCGTTGACGAGGTACTCGCCGAACATTTCCTTCTCCCCGGTGCTGGGGTTGCGGGTGAAGCCGACCCCGGTGGCGGAATCATCGCCCATGTTGCCGAACACCATGGTCACCACGTTCACCGCGGTACCGTTGGCCTGGTCGGGCGTGATGTGGAATTCGCGGCGGTAATCCACCGCACGCTTGCCCATCCAGGAGTCGAACACCGCCCGGATCGCGATCTCGAGCTGCTCGTAGACGTCCTCGGGAAAAGGCTTGCCGGTATGGCGGCGTACGATGGCGAGGAACCGTTCGCCGATGTCGGCCAAGTGGGCTGCGCTCAAGCCGATGTCCGCGGCAACCCCGGCCTGATGCTTGACGGCCTCGAACTCGGCGTCGAACAGGTGGTCGGGAACGCCCAGCGCCACCTTGCCGAACAACTGGATGAACCGCCGGTAGGCATCGTAGCCAAAGCGCTCGTTGCCGGTCTGCCGGATCAGGCCCTGCAGGGTGTCGTGATTGAGGCCGAGGTTGAGGATGGTATCCATCATCCCCGGCATGGACAGCGCCGAACCGGAACGCACCGAGACCAACAGGGGATTGTCCGGATCGCCGAAGCGCTTGCCGGTCGCCTGTTCGAGCCTGGCCATGTGGCCTCTGACCTCGTCCATCAGCCCTTCCGGCAGGGCCTTGTCGGCCTGGTATTCGAGGCAGGCTTCCGTGGTGATGACGAAACCCGGCGGCACGTTGAGCCCGATCTGCGTCATCTCGCAGAGGTTGGCGCCCTTGCCGCCGAGCAGGCGCTTGTTCTTGCCGTCGCCTTCAGTGAAGGCATAGACACGCTTCTTCATTGTCATGATGGATCTCCTCGAGCTATCGCGTTCGCGGCTTGCCGCCGCAGGATCAGGGCCGGGTCCGGCCCAGTTTTTGCGCACTCAGCCGCTCCAGCAGGCGCAACTGGGCCAGAGCCTTGAGCAATTCCAGATAGGCGCGGTCGCGCTCGCTGGGAATCCGGTTCTCGCGGAGGACGCGCTCCGCGCCGCGCTTGGCCTCCAAGGCGGCCTCGCGGTCGATTTCCTCGGAGCGGAGCACCTGGTCGGCCAGAATGCTGACCTCCCAGTGCTGGACTTCCATGTAGCCGCCGGACAGATAGAAGTACTGCTCTTCGCCGCTCTCGGTCTGGAGCCGTATCTCGCCGGGCCGAAGCTGGGTCAGGAACGGCGTATGCCGGGGCAGAATGCCGACCTCGCCGTCAGCCGCGGGAGCGACCACCCGCCTGCAGGGCCCGGAAAATATATTGCGGCAAACGTCGACGATCTCGACCCGGAGCAAGCGGGAGGCAGCCTGCCCTTCAGCCCGCTTCATGCGCTTCCCGCTGCCGGAAGTCGAAAATTTCGAAGCCGAACTGCTGCGCTGCGACGAGGACGGTCGGCGTGGCGTGTCCGGCCGGCAGGTGATCGGTGTTGAGCACGAGATCGAAATTGGTCGCATTTTCCAGCGAGCATTCGTCGTACAGGTCGCTGAACAAGGTCTGGACCGACTTGTGCCGCTTGTTGTTGGTCTCGAACACCAGGCGCTCGGCCTCGGCTTGGCTGATGCCCAGTTCCGCCGCGACGCGTTCGCCGCAGACGGGACGCGACCCGACTACGCGCAGGCGGAACACCTTGCGGCCCGCCAGGATCAGATGGGCGCCGCGGCCGATGATGATGCAGTCGTTCTTCGCCAGGTCGGTCACCACCTTGATCAGCGCACGCCGGTAATCGTGACGGGTGGCCGCCGTGCCGAACACCAGGTTGTAGAGCACATCGCTGATGCGGTCGGCGCTTTGTTCGTCATGATGCTCGAGATGAATCTTGTCGATCCCGGTCTTCTGGACGACGCGGTCGAGAATCTCCTTGTCGTAGATCGGGAGATCGAGAAAGCGGGCCAGTTCGGCGGCCAGCGCTTCGCCGCCGGCGCCGAAATCGCGGGACAGGGTGATGACGAGCGGCTCGGAACGCTTGCGGGGCTGGCGCCGGTGGTGTTCGGCCTTGAAGTCCTTGGCCAGAAGCGATTCGAGGAATTTGAGTGTGTCGGAACTGGTCATGCGCACCTCTGTTCGTCGCGGGAGCCGGCCGTTCGGAACGCCGGGGCCAGGCTCAATTTTGGTGGCTTTTCCACATGCTGTCGATGTACAGTGGGATGACAGCCCGCGGCGTCTACCCGATCAGCCGGTCGTCAGATCGCGCAGCCGGTTGGCAAGAAGCGTGGCGGCCTGGCCGCGGTGGCTCAAGCGGTTTTTTTCCTCCGGCGGAAGTTCGGCCGCCGAAAGGCCGGTTTGCGGAACGATGAACACGGGGTCGTAGCCGAAGCCGCCATTCCCGCGACAGCTCTCGCCGATCCCGCCGTCCCAGACCCCTTCGGCGATCACCGGCGCCGGGTCATCGGCGCGGCGGACGAACACCATGACGCAGCGAAACCGCGCACTGCGGCGCTCGGCCTCGACGCCGTTCAAGGCGGCCAGCAATTTGTCGATGTTGTCGCGGTCGGAGGCAGACGGGCCGGCATAGCGCGCCGAATACACGCCGGGCGCGCCGCCTAGCGCCTCGACTTCCAGGCCGGAATCGTCGGCAATGGCCGGCAGGCCGCTGTGCTTGGCCGCATGTCGCGCCTTGATGAGCGCATTTTCGAGGAAGCTGGAACCGGTTTCGTCGGCATCCGGAATCCCCAGGGCGCCCTGGGCGACGATCTCGAAACCCAGCGGCGCGAGCAAGACCTGGAGTTCGCGGATTTTGCCCGTGTTGTTGCTGGCGAGGACGCACTTGCCCGACATGGGATGTCTAGCGTGCGATACCGCAACTCTCCAGCGCCTCCTGCTGGTGCAGCAGCAGATCGGCGATGCCGCTCTCGGCGAGCCGCAGCATGGCGTCCAGCTCGTCGCGGCGGAACGCGTGGCCTTCGGCCGTGCCCTGGATTTCGATGAAGGCGCCGGCATCGTTCATGACCACGTTCATGTCGGTTTCGGCGTCGCAGTCCTCGGCATAGTCCAGGTCGAGGACGGGAACCCCCTGGCAGATACCGACCGAGACCGATGCGATCTGGCCATGCACCGGATTGGTCTTGATCTTCCGGCTCTTCAGCAGCCGCTGCACGGCCAACACCAGAGCGACGTAGCCTCCGGTGATCGAGGCGGTGCGGGTGCCGCCGTCGGCCTGGATGACGTCGCAGTCGATGGTGACGGTGCGCTCGCCCAGGGCTTCCAGGTTCAGCGCGGCGCGCAGCGAGCGGCCGATCAGGCGCTGGATCTCCATGGTCCGCCCCCCCTGTTTGCCGCGAGCGGCCTCGCGGCCCGTGCGTTCGTGGGTGGCGCGGGGGAGCATGCCGTACTCGGCGGTGATCCAACCGCTGCCCTTGCCCTTGAGGAAAGGCGGAACCCGCTCTTCCACGCTGGCGGTGCAGATGACCCGGGTATCGCCGAATTCGACGAGCACCGAGCCTTCGGCATGCTTGGTGTAGTTGCAGGTGAAGGCGATACGCCGGAGTTGATCGGGACTGCGTCCGCTGGGTCTCATGTGGGCTTGCTTATCCGATGAAAAGCGCGTCAGTATACTCGAATTGCTGTTGCGGCGCCGAAGCGCTTCCACCATGAAATTCAAGCATATCCTGTATCTGCTCGGGTTTGGCGTACTGGCCCTTGCGACCTATGCCGGCACCCGCCTGGAAAAGGCCGCGGCATCGCTGCCCGCCACGGCGGGCGAGAGCGTCCTGCGCGGCCTCGCCCATCCCGCCACCGTCGAGTTCGACGCGCTCGGCATTCCGCGGGTCGCGGCGGCGAATCGCGAAGACGCCTTGCGCGCGCTGGGTTACCTGCACGCCCGCGACCGCATGTTCCAGATGGACCTGATGCGGCGCAAAGGCGCGGGCCGCTTGGCCGAAATCTTCGGCGAACAGGCGCTGGCCCACGACCGGGCGCAGCGCGTCTATGCCTTCGAGCGTGCGGCGGCGGCCATCGTCGCCGGCTTGCCCGAATCCCAGCGGCGGGCGCTCGAGGCTTACGTCGAGGGCGTCAATGCCCGCATGGCCGAACAGACCGTCCCGCCACCGGAAATGCTGGTCCTCGGTTACGCGCCCAAGCCTTGGCGGGCGGAGGACAGCCTGCTGGTCGGCCTCAACATGTTCCAAACCCTCAACGGCCATCCGGAGGAAGAGCGCATGCTCAGCGTGATGGCCGAAACCTTGCCCGCCGAGGTTGTGGCGTTCCTGACACCGGACGTCGACGCCTACACCTCGGTCATCGCCGGGGGAAACGGATCGCGCCGTCCCGCACAGCCGGTCCCTGCGACCGCGCTGGCGAAACTGCTGGGCGAGGCCCCGCCGCCGGAGCTGGGCGCCAGGGTAGACGCCGAGGCGCTGGCCGCCGGGTCCAACAACTGGGCGGTGGCGGGCAGCCGGACCCGGGACGGCCGGGCGATCGTCGCCAACGACATGCATCTGAACCTGGGCGTGCCCAACATCTGGTACCGGGCCGAACTGCGCTATGGCGAGGCCGTGATGAGCGGCGTGACCCTTCCCGGCCTGCCGCTGCTGGTCGCGGGAAGCAACGGCCGGATCGCCTGGGGCTTCACCAATGTCGACGCGGACGTGCTCGACCTGGTGAAGCTGGAGATGCATGCCTCCGAGCCCGACCGTTACCGCACGCCCGAAGGCTGGGCGACGCTGGACACGCGCACCGAAACCGTGCGCGTGAAGGACGGCGCGGATCAGACGCTGGTGCTGAAATCCAGCCGCTGGGGACCGGTCATGACCGAGCCGCTGGTGGGCCAGCCGGTGGCGCTGCGCTGGACCGCGCTCGAGGCCCAAGGGGTCGATCTCGGATTGCTGGACATGGACGGCGCCGGCGACCTGGAATCGGCCATCAGGGTCATGAACCGCACCGGAAACCCGCCCCAGAACGTGGTGCTGGCCGACCGGGCAGGGCGTATCGCCTGGACCCTCACCGGCCGCTTTCCACTGCGGCGCGGTTTCGACGGTTCGGTGAGCCGGAGCTGGAGCGACGGGGCCGCCGCCTGGGACGGCTTCGTCCCGCCCGAACGGCTGCCGCGGGTCGTCGATCCCGCCTCGGGCTTCCTTGCCACGGCCAACAACCGCACGGTGGGCCGCGATTACCCCTATGTCCTCGGCCACAACTATTCCAACAGCTACCGCGCCTACCGCATCGGCGAAAGCCTGAAGAATGCGCAGGCGCTAACCGAGCGCGAGCTGTTCGGTTTGCAGCTCGATACCCGCAGCGAGTTTTTTGAATTCTACCGCGACCTGGTCCTGGCATGGACGGCGGCCGCCGGCGATCCGGCTCTCGCCGACGCCCGCCGGGCGGTGGAAGCCTGGGATGGCCGGATGGAGGCGGACAGCCGGGGCATCGCGCTGCTGGTCCGCTACCGCCGCAATCTCGCCCGCACCGTGTTCTCCCGCCTCCTGGCGAATTGCAGCCAGGCCGATCCCAGCTTCGTCTATGCCTGGCGCGAGGCGGAGACGCCGCTGCGCGCGCTGATTTCCTCCCGCCTGCCGGGCACCGTCCCGGACCGCAGCGGGTCCTGGGAAGGCTTTCTGCGCGGCGTGCTCAGGCAAAGCGTGGACGAACTCAAGCAGGAATTCAGCGTCGCCGAACTCAAGGATCTGCCCTGGGGCCGGGTCAACCGGGTGGCGGTCCGGCATCCCTTCAGCAGGAACCTGCCCCTGGTGTCGGCGCTGCTGGACATGCCGGAAGTGGACGGCGCCGGCTGTGGCGGCTACTGCGTCCGGGTGCTGACGCCCCATCAGGGGGCCAGCGAACGGCTAGTGGTATCGCCCGGTCATCATGGCGACGGCATCCTGCACATGCCGGCCGGGCAGTCCGGCCATCCGCTATCGCCGCACTACCGCGATCAGCAGGATGCCTGGGCCGCCGGCCGGCCCCTGCCGTTCGAGCCGGGGCCGGCACAGGAGACGCTGCGGCTGCGGCCGGCGCCGTGACGCCTCGCCCTCGAGGGGAGTATTTTCCAATCCAGACATGAGCCTGAACGAAGGGGAGTGAGGGGTGGGAATCAGGCGGCGCGAGGTTGGGATTGGCTGATGGTTTGAAAGAGTGTTGCCCTGGCCTGGTTGAGGTGTTGGGCGGCCTCATTATCGCTGCATGCGAAGGCTATTGTCTCCAGTTTTTCCAGGGTAAGGCCCGGCTTCAGGAAGCGCTGCACCTCGGGCAGCGAGCGCAGCTTCTCATACGGCGTCATCATGTCCTCGTAGCGGTAGCGCTTGCGCATACGCCCCTTCTTGTCCACGTATTCGGTGGGGAAGTGGCAGGGGCGGTGGAAGTTCAGGTAAGGCGAGAGCACCTCCACCGTGAAGGCATTGACGAGACTCGCGCAGTGTTGCGGGATGTGGCTGTAGCCCAGGTACTTGCGCACGGTGGAGGCGTTCTTGCTCTCCACCAGGGCATTGTCCGTCGTCTTGCGCGAGCGTGACTTGGTCTGCTCGTGGCGCATCTCCAAGAGCGCGGCCACCTTGTAGTTGATGAACTCGGCGCCGTTGTCGCTGTGGAAGCCCCGAATCACGAAGGGGAAGGCGTCCATCATGGCGGAGAGCACCGGCAGCAAATAGGCCTCGCTGATGTGCTCCACGGCAAAGACGGCCTGGAACTGGGTCACCTCATCCACCGCGTTGATGAGATACACCCCCTTGATGCCGTCCCAATCGCCCTGGTGGACGCTATCGACGCGCACAAAGCCCGGCTGCCCGGCAGGATGGGGGCGACGCCGCTCACCGATGGCCACCTTCACCGGCCGGGTCTTGTCGAAGACGCCGCGGCGGGCCTCATAGGTCTTGTGCCGGCGCAGGTTGTACAGATGCCCGTTGGAGATGCCCGCCAGCCGCACAAAGCGAACATCGCCATGCACGCGATACGCACGTTCGCACAGCTTGCGCGTGGTCGTCCCGGAGAGCGTGCCATGCAAGGCATCCATCTCGGCCAAAAGACGCACGTCCTCATCCGTATAGCGCCGCACAAAGGGCACGGCGGGAGCACCTCGGCGGTCTTCGATATGGCCGCTCGCCAAAAACTGCCTGATGCAGCGCGCCACCTGCGCACGCGACAGCCCCGTCACCTTGGCCAGATAAAGGCGCAGCACCCCTTTGTCGGCGCGAGAGCAAGAACGGTAGCGAAAACGGGCGAGCATATCGGTCATCCAGGCGTAGGCGCTTTCCCGATCGGTCAGTTGGAAGGAAACCGCCTCAATGCCGGCCACGAAGGCCCGCACCTGGGCGAGGGTTCGAAGGTTTTGGGTCTGTAAGGTCACGATCATGTCTCCATGATCCCAACCCTCGCCCCTTCAGGCTCATCTCACGCTGGAAATACACACCCTCGTTCAGGCTCATGTGTCATTGGACAAGGCTGCCGGTTTACATCGGCAGAAAAAAGGTTAGACTAATCAGTTTTTTACCTGCCGGGAGTATCCCATGCGTATCGATCAAGAAGCGCTGACTTTCGATGACGTCCTGCTGGTTCCTGCGTATTCGAACGTGCTCCCCCGCGACGTTTCCCTGAGCACCCGGCTCACCCGGGGCATCCCGCTGAACATCCCCCTGCTGTCGGCCGCCATGGACACCGTGACCGAGGCCAGACTCGCGATCACCATCGCCCAGGAAGGCGGCATCGGCATCATCCACAAGAACATGACCGCAGAGCGCCAAGCCTATGAGGTTCGCTGCGTCAAGAAATACGAAAGCGGCGTGATCAAGGAGCCGATCACCGTGCCGCCGACCACAACCATCCGCGAGGTCATGGAGCTGACGCGGGCCCGCAACATCTCCGGCGTCCCCGTGGTGGACGGTGACGAACTGGTCGGCATCGTCACCGCCCGCGACTTGCGTTTCGAAACCCGCTACGACGAACCCGTCACCAAGGCGATGACGCCGAAGGAACGCCTGGTCACGGTGCAGGAAGGATCGAGCAAGGAGGAGGCCATCCGACTGCTGCACCAGCACCGCATCGAAAAGATCCTGGTGGTCAACGAAGCCTTCCAGCTCCGCGGCATGATCACGGTGAAAGACATCCAGAAGTCCAAGGACTACCCGCAGGCCTGCAAGGACGAGTTCGAGCGCCTGCGCGTAGGCGCTGCCGTCGGCACCGGCGCCGGCACCGAGGAGCGGGTTGAAGCGCTGGTCGATGCCGGCGTCGACGTGATCGTGGTCGATACCGCTCACGGGCATTCCCAGGGCGTGTTGGACCGGGTGCGCTGGGTCAAGACCCACTTCCCGCAGGTCCAGGTGATCGGCGGCAACATCGCCACCGGCGCCGCCGCCCGCGCACTGGCGGAAGCGGGGGCCGACGCGGTCAAGGTCGGCATCGGCCCCGGCTCGATCTGCACCACCCGCATCATCGCCGGCGTCGGCGTACCGCAGATTAGCGCGGTCTCCAATGTCGCCGAGGCACTGGCCGGCACCGGCATTCCCGTCATCGCCGACGGCGGCATCCGCTACTCGGGCGACGTGGCCAAAGCGATCGCCGCCGGCGCCCACTGCGTGATGATCGGCGGACTGTTCGCCGGCACCGAAGAGTCGCCCGGCGAAGTCGAGCTGTACCAGGGCCGCTCCTACAAGGCCTACCGCGGCATGGGTTCGATGGGCGCCATGGCCCAGCAGCAAGGCTCCAGCGACCGCTATTTCCAGGACAGCACCGAGGCCGAAAAACTGGTGCCGGAAGGCATCGAAGGCCGGGTCCCGCACAAGGGCAGCCTCATCGCCATCCTGCATCAACTGGTCGGCGGCGTCCGCGCCTCCATGGGCTATACCGGTTGCAGGACCATCGAGGAAATGCGCGAGCACGCCAACTTCGTGAGGGTGACCACGGCGGGCATGCGCGAGAGCCATGTTCACGATGTGACCATCACCAAGGAAGCGCCGAACTACCGCCTCGACTGAAACCGGAACCTCGCAAACCCCCGATGACCGACATCCACGCCCAAAAAATCCTGATCCTGGATTTCGGCTCCCAGTACACCCAGCTGATCGCGCGGCGGGTGCGCGAACTCGGGGTCTACAGCGAAATCCATCCCTACGACTGCGGCGACGACTTCATAACCGAATTCGCTCCCCAGGGCATCATCCTGTCTGGCGGTCCCGAGAGCGTCACCGGCGCGGACACGCCCCGCGCCCCGGCCTCGGTGTTCACCCATGGCGTGCCGGTGCTCGGCATCTGCTACGGCATGCAGACCATGGCGGCACAGCTCGGCGGCAAGGTCGAGGCCGTCGAGCACCGCGAATTCGGCTATGCCCAGGTGCGCGCGCACGGCCATTCGCAACTGCTGAACGAGATCGAGGACCACACCACGCCCGAAGGCTATGGGCTGCTCGACGTGTGGATGAGCCACGGCGACCAGGTGGTCGGCCTGCCGCCCGGCTTCAAGCTGATCGCCAGCACCGACAGCGCGCCCATCGCCGGCATGGCGGACGAGGAACGGCGCTTCTACGCACTGCAGTTCCACCCGGAAGTGACCCACACCCGCCAGGGCAAGCGCATCCTGGAGCGCTTCGTGCGCAAGCTGTGCCAGTGCGAAGCCCGCTGGACCACGGGCAACATCATCGAGGACGCCATCGGCAAGGTGCGGACGAAGGTCGGCGCCGAACGCGTGGTACTGGGCCTGTCCGGCGGGGTGGACTCATCCGTGGTCGCCGCCCTGCTCCAGCATGCCATCGGCGAACAGCTGACCTGCGTCTTCGTCGATACCGGCCTCCTCCGCCTCAACGAAGGTGACCAGGTCATGGCGACCTTCGCCGAACACATGGGCGTGCGGGTCATTCGGGTCAATGCCGAAGGCCGCTTCCTGGGCGCCCTCCAGGGAATCGCCGACCCCGAAGCCAAGCGCAAGATCATCGGCCGGCTGTTCGTGGAAATCTTCGACGAAGAAGCAGCGAAGATCGAAGACGCCCGCTGGCTGGCCCAGGGTACCATCTACCCGGACGTGATCGAATCCGCCGGTTCCAAGACCGGCAAGGCACACGTCATCAAGTCACATCACAACGTGGGTGGCCTGCCGGAGACCATGAAGCTGCAGCTGGTCGAGCCGCTGCGGGAGCTGTTCAAGGACGAAGTCCGCCAGATCGGCCTCGAACTCGGCCTGCCGTATGAAATGGTCTACCGCCACCCCTTCCCCGGCCCCGGCCTGGGCGTGCGCATCCTCGGCGAGGTCAGGAAAGAGTACGCCGACCTCCTGCGCCGCGCCGACGCCATCTTCATCGAAGAACTCTACCGCCACGACCTGTACGACAAGGTCAGTCAGGCCTTCGCCGTCTTCCTGCCGGTGAAATCGGTCGGCGTGATGGGCGACGGCCGCCGCTATGACTACGTGGTCGCGCTGCGCGCGGTGGAAACCGTCGACTTCATGACCGCCCGCTGGGCCCACCTGCCCTACGACTTCCTCGACCTCGTCTCGCGCCGCATCATCAACGAAGTCCCTGGTATCTCCCGGGTCACCTACGACATCTCGGGGAAACCGCCGGCGACGATCGAGTGGGAATGAGCGAACCACGCTCTGACGAAACCTGGATGCACCAAGCCCTGGACTTGGCTCGGACCGCCGAATCGGCGGGCGAAGTCCCCATCGGAGCGGTGCTGGTCAAGGACGGCGAAATCCTGGGCGAAGGCTACAACCGGCCCATTTCCACCCACGACCCCTCCGCCCATGCGGAAATCGTCGCCTTGCGCGCCGCCGGCGCGCGCGTGGGCAATTATCGGCTGGTGGATACGACGCTGTACGTCACGCTCGAACCCTGCGCCATGTGCATGGGCGCGATCCTGCACGCCCGCGTTGGCCGGCTGGTGTTCGGCGCCGCCGATCCCAAGCGCGGCGCGGCGGTGAGCGCAGTCCGGCTCAACGATGCCGAGTTCATGAATCACCGGGTCGAGCTGACGGAAGGCGTGCTGGCCGAGGAATGCGGCCAGCTCCTGCGAAACTTCTTCCGGAACCGCCGCTAGCCTTGCTCCGACTGTCCGTTTCGCTTCTTCTCGCTGAGTCGGACCAGCAGGTCGTAGTAGTGTCGCACCCGGTTCACGTAGTGGACCGTCAGCTTCCCGCGTGCCGAAGGACGGCGAGGACGGCCGCCGCTGCGTTTGGCGCCGACCAGCGGCAAGGTCTTCTTGAGCTCGATCCACTTGTTGGGATCGCGCCCCATGCCTTTCGCCAGGCGGCGCGCGCTTTCAACGCGGCCTAAACCCAAGTTGTAGGCGGAAAGCGCAAACCAGGTGCGGTCCGGCTCGGCGATCTCGCCCGGCAAGCGCGACCAGACTTCCTTGAGGTAGCGTGCGCCGCCGTGAATGCTCTGCCCCGCATTGTTGCGGTCGACCCCCAGTTCGCGTGCCGTCGTGCCGGTCAGCATCATCATGCCACGCACGCCTTCGGCCGACACGGCATTGCCATCCCATTTCGATTCCTGGAAAGCCACCGCCGCAAGCAGCCGCCAATCCAGGCCGTGGCGTTCCCCTGCCTCGACGAAAATCCTGCGGTATTTGCCCAACTGACGGCTGTAGGACGTGCGCAGCGTGCGATCGAGGGCGGTATCGATACCCTCGCGATGACCGAAGTGGCGATCGGCCAACTGATCGAGTCCTTTGTGCTCCCGCAGGTCGCGGAAGAAATTCTCGGCCGCCCGCGCCAGATATTCGCCCTCCGGGTCGGCGAACATCAAGGCCAGCGCCCGCGAGCCGCGAACACCGGCGCTTTCAGGGATGGCCCACCTCAACGCACGTACACCGCGATGCGGATATTCCGCAAGGGCGAGCCGTGGATTGAACTTCTGTGCGCTATTCCGCGCCATTCCCCGAAGGCCACCCGCAGCCGCCGCTATCCAGCCGCCGACCCGCGTAACCTCGGCGAACGGTGGAGGCTCGCCATCGGCGACACGCGTCATGCCTCCTTGCGTTGCGTCGCCGATACGGGCCGGCGAATGGGAAGGAATCGCCGCCAGATCAGCGTCGCCGTCGCCCAGCCGTTCCGCTAGGCTTCGGGCCTGGACGGGAATGAACCGGAGCCTGACGCCAAGATATTCGGCAAATTTTTGGAGGAGGTCGCGCTCGAAACCGGCCGGGCCCCAAGCCGTCCGGGACGAGGAGAAACGCTTGTGGCGGATCAGCACCCGGAGCTCTCCGGCGGCCCTGATCCTGTCGAATTGCGGCAGCTTGCGCTGCTCCGGAACCGGATTACCGCAGCCGTAAAGCTGTGACACCAGCAGCGCCGCGACACCCGCGCCGAGACAGCGCTGGCGGGTACGGCGATTGAACTTGCGAAACAAAAGCCTGACTTGTCCGACTTTCAGAACGCCGTTCGCCATGAACTTTGAATTCATGTCACGCACCATTCGTATGTCTGTAACGAGTCGGTTATAATATCATCGCTTGACGCGGAGAGGTACCGAAGCGGTCATAACGGCGCCGACTCGAAATCGGATGGTCGGGGAAACCCGGCACGAGGGTTCGAATCCCTCCCTCTCCGCCATTCACTCGTCTCATGACATCTCAGAACCCGTAAGCTACAAGGCTTAGCGGGTTTTTTGTTGTCTCAGCCCCTAGCACCGATTCAGACGGTGAGCGCATGACTGCGGCATGCCGACATTCGAGTGACTGACCGGGTCCATGCACATCCCTCGCCGGCAACCTTGAGGGATGCGGTGAATGTGCTAAAGGGATTCGAGGTTTCACGCTCCGATTTCACGTTGGCGGAAAAGCCTGGAAACAGGAACGACGTGAACTTGTAAGGGATTGGATTAACGGGATTTTTGGTCGGGGTGAGAGGATTCGAACCTCCGGCCACTGCCTCCCGAAAGCAGTGCTCTACCAGGCTGAGCTACACCCCGAAATCTGTGCTGGGTCATTTGTCAGTAACCGCGATCAACCGCGAACTGCGCAAGAGCGATCAGGGCATCCTTGTAATCACTCTCGGGAAGATGGGAAACCTGTTCGATGGCCCTGTTCGCAGCGTCCCTGGCACGCCGCTCAGTATACGAGATTGCATCGGTCGACTCAATGACCGCATACACTTTTTTGAAATGTTCTCGTTCGCCGTGTTCTACCGCATGCCGCAACATGGCCGCATCCGCCCCTGACGACTGGGACAGCGCATAGATCAATGGCAGGGTAGGCTTGCCCTCGGCGAGATCATCCCCGAGGTTCTTTCCCCACTGTTCGGGATCGGCCATATAGTCCAGCACGTCGTCCTTGAGCTGGAAGGCCATGCCCAGATACGTCCCATAATTTTTCAGGGCCTCCTCGACTTCGGACGATGATCCTGCAAGCACGGCGGCAAGCTGGGCGGCGGCACTGAACAAAATCGCGGTCTTGCGGGAGATGACGTCCAGGTATTGCCGCTCGTCGGTCGACGGATTATTGCAGTTGAGCAACTGCAAGACTTCGCCTTCGGCAATGGCGGTGGTGGTGCGCGACAGAATGTCCATCACCCGCATGCTCTGGACTCGCACCATCAGCTCGAAGGAGCGCGAATACAGATAGTCACCCACCAACACGCTGGCGGAATTGCCCCACAAGGCGTTTGCCGAGTCCTGCCCCCTCCGCAACACGGATTCGTCAACGACGTCATCATGCAGCAATGTCGCGGTATGGATAAATTCGATGACCGCCGCCAGGGTGGTATGGTGGTCTCCCGAATATCCCAACGCCTTGGCCGAAAGCAGGTGAAGCATCGGACGCAGACGTTTGCCCCCGCTGCCGACGATGTACTGCCCGATCTGATTGATGAGCACCACATCGGAATGCAACTCGCGCAGGATCAAGCGATCGACCACCGCGGCCTCGTCGTCGACAAGACGCCGGATACCGGCAAAAACCTCGCGGGAACCGCAAAGGTCAGCGGACCCTGGATCGGAGACAGCTTGATTGTTCATTAGAGTTGTTATCAGCGCACCCGCCAACAAAAAAACCCATCCATGCTAGGCGCCGATGCGCGCCATGTCAAGGCAAAGTCCTGGTGCATCGACTCATCCGGGCCGCACATCTCGCAGATGCTGGATGAGTACCGCAAAGGCGCCGGCGACGCCCAGGAAGCAGGCGATGCCGACAAGCAGCACCGATTCCTGGAAACCGAGGAAAGCCAGGGAAAAATCGCTGCCGTACAGCATGTTGAGCTGATGGATCGGCGCCCTGACGACCAGGAGCATGACGCCGACGACGATCCAGGCGCCGATGCTGCCGAGAAAACCGAACCAGAAACCGGTGTAGAGAAAAGGCCGCCGGATGAAGCGGTCGGTCGCGCCCAGCAGCTTCTGCACGATGATTTCCTCCCGGCGTCCGTACAGCTCCAGGCGAATGGTGTTGCCGATGATGAACACGACCGCCGCCCCCAGCAGCACGCCCAGGACGCCAAAACTGCGTTCGGCGACCTGGAGCATGGCGTGCAGACGGTGCATCCACTGGATGTCGCTCTGCACTAGATCGGCTTCGGGCAGGGCTTTCAGTTCGGCGACCAAGCGCTCCACCTGCTCGGGCTGGGCCAGGGAATCCTTGGGGCGTATGCCGATCACCACGGGGAGCGGGTTGAAATTCAGGGTCGACAAGGCTTCGCCGAAACCGCTGTAGGTCTTCAATTGCTCGATGCCGGCTTCCTTGGTGACGACCCGCGTCTCGGCGATCTGCGCATGGCTTTTCAACCGGTCCGCCAGCTTGCGCCCGGCGTCGTTGGACAGATCGGGCTTGAGGTATAGCGAAATCTCGTTGGTCGCCTCCAGGTCCCCCCCGACCATGCGGAGATTCTTCACCAGCAGGTGAAAACTGGTGGGCAGCGCCAGGGTCACGGCGATGACCAGGAGGGTCAGCGCCATGGCGAAAGGCGTACGCCGCATCCGCCGCAGCGCCTCTTTTGCGGTGTGCACATGCGAAACCAGATAGCTCTGCAACCGGTCGGCCAAGGTAGGTCCGCTGCGCCGCCGGCGCGAAGACGGCGCGGGGTGGCGCTGAACGCGGCGACGCTGGCGCTTCATGCCGCCGACTCCGAAAGAGTCCCGTGCTGGAGGCGCAGCACCCGCCCGCCGGCGCGGGAAATCAGTTGCTCGTCGTGACTGGCGATGAGCAGGGTGACGCCAAGTCCGTTGAAGTCGAGGAAGATGTCCATGACTTCCCGCGCCGCTTCCGGATCGAGGTTGCCGGTGGGCTCGTCGGCAAGGATGAAATCCGGCTTGTGGACGATCGCCCGGGCGATGCCGACGCGCTGCTGCTCGCCCCCCGACAGCGTCTGCGGCAGCCGTTTCTCCTTGGACAACAAGCCCACTTTGCCCAGCGCCGCACGCACCCGTCGGCTGACTTCGCCGGGGTTGAATCCGGCGATGATCAGCGGCAAAGCCACATTTTCGAACACGGAGCGGTCGTACAACAGCTTGTAGTCCTGAAAGATCAGGCCGAGCTTGCGCCGGATGTAAGGAATCTCCCGGTTGGAGGCCCGGGTGATGTTCTGGCCGTCCAGCACGATCTGGCCGCGCGTCGCCCGCTCGATCACGGCGACCAGCTTGAAGAGGGTGCTCTTGCCGGCGCCGGAATGCCCGGTGAGGAATACCCGCTCGCCGCGCCCGATATGGAAGCTGACGTCGTGCAGCGCGTCACCGAACTCGGGATAGCGCTTGTAGACCTCTTTGAATTCCAGCACGGGCTTAATGCAGGCGGGCGGTTCCGCTCGTCTCTTCCTCGGCGAACAAGGCATCGATGAACTGGGTGGCGTCGAAATCGCGCAGATCGTCGATGCCTTCCCCGATGCCGATGTAGCGTATCGGAATCCCGAACTGCTGCGCCAGCGCGAAAATCACCCCGCCCTTGGCCGTGCCGTCCAGCTTGGTCACCGCCAGGCCGGTGAGGCCGACCGCTTCGTTGAACAACCTGGCCTGGGACATGGCGTTCTGGCCCGTACCGGCGTCCAGCACCAGCAGGACCTCGTGCGGTGCGGTCTCGTCGAGGCGGCCGATGATGCGCTTGATCTTGCTCAGTTCCTCCATCAGGTTCGACTTGGTATGCAACCGGCCCGCGGTATCGGCGATCAGCACGTCGACCCCGCGCGCCTTGGCGGCCTCCACGGCATCGTAGATCACCGAGGCCGAATCGGCCCCGCTGTGCTGGGCGATCACCGCGATCTTGTTGCGCTCGCCCCAGGTCTGGAGCTGCTCGACGGCGGCGGCGCGGAAGGTGTCCCCGGCGGCCAGCATGACGCTGTAGCCGTCGTTCTGCAGCCGTTTGGCGAGCTTGCCGATGGTCGTGGTCTTGCCCACGCCGTTGACCCCCACCACCAGGATGACGAAAGGCCGCACCTCCGGCGGGATGACCAGCGGCACGCTGCAGGGGCGGACGATGTCGAGCAGGCGTCCGCGCACTCGGTTGCGCAGGGATTCGCCGTCGGCCAGCTCCTGCTTCTCCAGCCCATGGCCCAGATCGGCGATGATGTCGCGGGTCACGTTGATGCCGACATCGGCCATCAGCAGTCGCTCTTCGATCTCGTCCAGCAGCTCACGATCGATGCGGCCACGGCCCAGGGAGGAAAGAAAACCGGTCAGGCCGCTGCGGGTCTTGCCGAGCTGGCCGCGCAGGCGCTCGAACAGGGTTTCCGGCGCCGGCGGCGGAGGTACCGCTTCGATTGGCGGGCGCACGGGCACCGCTTCGGGCACGGCGGCCGTCTCCGGGAGGCGCCGGCGCAGATAGACGTTGAGATGCACCACGTTGAGCAGCAGCAGCGCCGCCACGGCCTGATGCGCCACCGCCACCGCCACCGGCAGCCGCAGCAGCACATTCAGGATGCCCAGGACGATCTGCAGCAGCAGCAGGAAGCTCAGCAGCACCGCCGGCTTGCTGATCGGGGCGGCGTTGCGGTTGGAGCTGGCGCCCGTGGCCAAGAGGCTCAGCACCAGGAACACCGCCACGGCGCCGAGCCGATGGGCGAAATGGATGGCCGCCCGCGCTTCCGCGGGCAGCACGCCGCCCGAGTAGTCGGCCGCGATGTTGGGCCAGAGCGTGAAACCGTGCCGCCAGTCCACGTCCGGCCAGGGCTGGCCCAGGCAGGTCGGAAAATCCGGGCAGGCGAGGCCGGCGCGCTGGGCCTCGGTCCAGCCGCCCAGCGCAATCTCGGCCAACAGCAGCGCCAGGCCGAGACGGGCCAGGAGGCGCAAACCCGTGGCTCCCCGTACCACCGTCTCGTCCACGCCGGGCTTGACGCCGAGATGGAGCCAGTAAGCGCAGCCGAGGGTCAGAAAACCGGTGAATAGATGGGCGGCGGAAACCAATGGCATCGGGGTGGCGTAGTGCCCCCACAAACCCAGCGCGGCCTGTACTCCCAGCAATATCAGCAGTGCCGCCAACAGCGACGCAGCCCTGGCACGGTGGGCCGGCAGCCGCCAGACCATGGCAACCAGCACCAGCATCAGCACGCCGAAGGCGCCGCCCAGATAAAGGTGAACCCAGCCCAGCCACAGCCATTGCAGGGCCTTGCCGCCGACCGCGGCCAGCATCGCCGCGGACTGCTCGTCGACGATGGGCGCGCCATAACAGCCGGGCCAGGTGGGACAGCCGAGGCCGGCATCGGCAACGCGGAGGAAGGTGCCGATCAGCAGCGCGCTCAGCAGGAGGATCAAACCAAGGAAAGTAAGCTTTCTGAACATGGCGATGTTGTTCTAAGTCATGGGCCCTTCGGCGTCAGCCGATCTGGGAGGCGCGGAGCAGGTGCTTGAGGTCTTTCAGCACGCCGTAGGGATCGAAATCCGCATCGTAATACATCATCAAGTTGCCGAGGGGATCGAGCAGCAGGATCTGGCCCGGCTGCAAGGACCCGCCGGCCGCCTTTTCCAGCTTTTCCCGCAAGGAAGGCGCCAGACCCGCCATGGCCAGGAATTCGTCCTGCTTCAGCCAGTCGGCCAGCGGCCCCGCCGCGCCCGGATCGGTCAGCAGCAGCAGGCGACGCACCCGCGGAATCTCCTTATTCAACATCAGCCGCATCTGGCGCGTCTTGTAGAGGTTTTGCCGGCACGGCTCGACGCAGGGACCGTCGGCGACGCTCAGGACGATCCAGCGCCCCTTGAGCTGCTCCATGGATTCCTGGGAGGTGATCGGCGCCCCGAGCAACTCGCCATAGCTCAGCGGTACGGCGGGAGAGACGAGGTGCCCGACATTGCCCAGCTCACCCGTCACCAGGTGCGGATGGCGTGCGAAATACCAGGCCGCGCCGAACGGCACGATGCAAATCAGGACGATGATGATGATGGTACGCTGGTTGCGCCGTTGGGTCGGAGTGAGTGCCATGGCTGTCGGTTCAGGGAATCAGGGAGAAATCGTCGGGGGTTGCGCGGGGCGCGCCGCCTTGAAGCCGTGCCGGAGAAACAGCCCCAGCGCGACCGCGGCGAAGGAAAACCACTGGAGGGCATAGCCGGTGCTCTTGTCCGGATCGACGCTGGCAGGCTTCCAGTCGCGCACGAAGCCTTGGTCCTCCCGCTCGTCCAGCAACACCTGATAGGACAGCAGACGGTAGCCCAGGCGCTGTTCCAGCGGCTCCCGCTCCAGCACCTGCACCATCGCCGGCCAGCCGGGCTGTGGGATTTCCGCGCCTTCCAGCTTCAAGCCCACGGCCGGGAAGCGCTCCACCATGCCGGTCAGCTCGACCGCCGGCGCCGGGATCGCCAGCTCGGGAAGCCGCTGCCGATCCGGCCCGGCGGGAATCCAGCCGCGGTTGACCAGCACCGCCCGATCCGAACCGTCGAGCCGGAGCGGGGTGAGCACGTGGTAACCGGCCTGCCCGCCGTGAATCTGGTTGTCCAGCAGGAACTGGTGGTCCGCATCGTATCTGCCCTTCGCCGTCACGCGCCGATAGCGCGGCGGCTCGGCTTCCGCCGTCGGCGCGCCCAGCCGCCATGCCGGTTCCGCCGACTGGCTGGCCCATTGCGCCTGCAGCGCCCGTTTCTCGGCGGCCCGGTTCAACTGCCAGACGCCGAGCGCACAAAACAAGGGGAGCGCCAGCGCGACACCGATGACCGCAACCCCGGAGGGTTTGAAGCTATAATGCGCCATTTTTAACATTCGGCCAGCGCCTGCCGCATTCGCCGCCCAGGATTCCGAACATGCTGCCAAAAATTCTCATCGTGCTGGTACTGGTCGTGATCGTTGCCAGCCTGGGTTCCGCCTTGTTCTATCTGGTCAAGGATGGCGACCGCCGCTCGCCCCGCACCGTGCGCGCCCTGACGCTGCGCATCGGGCTGTCGATCGCACTGTTCCTGGCGCTCTTGCTGGGCTACGCGCTCGGCTTCCTGCGTCCGCACGGACTGCGGCCCGGTGCCCCCAGCGCGCCGTCTCAAACCGTCCCGCCCGATCCGCGCTAAGCCGGCACAGGTATGCCAAAGGCGGCATATGATACCCGCTAGCCCGCCCTTTTCCCACGCAAGTGCCCGGCTCGACTTCCGAACCACGCCGAGAGACTGACATGATGCTTCCGATTCTGCGCCGTTTCGGCGGACTCCTGCTCGGCGCCGCGCTCGCCGCCTGCCAGTCCGGCGAGAGCGAAACCCTGCTCTCGGGTGAAGTGCAGGGCACGAGCTATCACATCAAGATGGTGCTCGACGGCCTGCAAGTGAATCAGGCCGAATTGAAGCAAGCGATCGACGCGGCCTACAACGACATCGACCTCAAACTCTCGAACTACCGGGAAGATTCGGAAATCTCCCGAATCAACCGCGAAGCCACCACCGACTGGCTGGCCGTATCGCCCGAAATCGCCGAACTGGTCGATATCGCCCGCCAGGTTCACGACAAGACTGAAGGCTGCTACGACTTGACCATCAAGCCGTTGTTCGACCTTTGGGGTTTCTCCCGCCACCAGAACCGGGTGCCCACCGACGCCGAAATCGCCGCCGTGCTGCCGCATATCGGCATGGACAAGCTCGAAGTCGACGTCCCCGGGCACCGCCTCCGTAAAAAGGATCCGGCGCTGCGCATCGACCTGTCCTCCATCGCCCAGGGCTATACCGTCGGCCGCGTCGCCGGTCTGCTGGAAGCGAAGGGCATCCGGAACTACCTGGTCGAGGTCGGCGGCGAAATGCAGGTCAAGGGCCGCAAGGCCAACGGCAATCCCTGGCGTGTGGCCGTGGAAAAGCCCACGCCCTATACCCGCGAAGTCGAACGGATACTGGATATTCACCAGACCACCGGCACGGCCATCATGACCTCGGGCACCTACCGCAATTTCTTCAAAGACAAGGGCAAGGCCTACTCTCACATCATCGACCCGAAGACCGGACGCCCGGTCGACCATCACCTGCTATCGACTACGTTGCTGCATCCCGACCCCACCTGGGCCGACGCTTGGTCCACGGCCCTATTGTGTCTGGGCGAACAGAAGGGCTACGCCGTCGCCGAGCAGGAAGGGCTCAAGGCATTGCTGATCTACGGAGAAAATGGCGAGTTGAAAGAGCGCTTCACGCCGGCATTCGGTGCGGAAATGGCCTCGCCGCCGCCGGCCGGCCCGGCAATCGAACCGCATTGAGCGGAACCGGCGGCGCTAATCGCCGATCCCGCCCCGCAGTTTCTTGAGCTGCCCGTGCCTGGATTTGTGCTCTAGGCGTTTTTGCTGCGACCCCAAAGTCGGCCGGGTCGCCTTGCGCGGCTTGTTCTGCGCCGTCGCCGCCAGGATCAGTTCGCGCAGCCGGGCCAGCGCGTCTTCGCGGTTCTTTTCCTGAGTGCGGAAGCGCTGGGCCTTGATGACGATGACCCCTTCGGAAGAAATCCGCTGGTCTCGGAACGCCAGCAGCCGCGTCTTGCAGGTTTCCGGCAGGGACGATGCGGCGATGTCGAAGCGCAGATGCGCCGCGGTGGCCAGCTTGTTGACGTTCTGCCCGCCGGCTCCTTGGGCACGGACGAAGCTGATTTCGATCTCGTCCAGCGGGATCGAAACCTGGGCATTGACTCTCAGCCTTTCCACCGCCCCCTGTCCGCCTATTCCACGCCCTGTGACCGCAGGTATTCCTCGTAGGTCCCGCTATAGTTGACCACGCCCCGCGGCGTCAGCTCGATGATGCGGGTCGCCAGGGAGGACACGAACTCGCGGTCGTGGCTGACGAAGATCAGGGTGCCGGGGTAGTTTTCCAGCGCGGTGTTGAGCGACTCGATCGACTCCATGTCCAGATGGTTGGTGGGTTCATCCAGCACCATGACGTTGGGCTGCTGCAATATCAGCTTGCCGAACAGCATGCGTCCCTGCTCGCCCCCCGACAGCACCTTGACCGATTTCTTGATTTCGTCCGCCGAGAACAACAGCCGGCCGAGGGTGCCGCGCACCGTTTGCTCGTCGTCGCCTTCGCGCTTCCATTGCGCCATCCATTCGAACAACGTCATGTCCTCGGCGAAATCGGCGGCATGGTCCTGGGCGAAATAGCCCAGATTGACGTTCTCCGACCATTTCACCGTCCCCTCCAGCGGCGCCAGTTCGCCCACCAGGGTGCGCAACAGGGTGCTCTTGCCGATGCCGTTGGGGCCGATCACCGCCACCCGCTCGCCGGCCTCGACCATCATGCCCAGCCCGCTGAACAGCGCTTTTCCACCGTGACCCTGGCTCAGCTCCTTCACCTCCAGCGCCAGGCGGTACAGCTTCTTGTCCTGGTTGAAGCGGATGAAGGGATTGACCCGGCTCGACGGCTTGATGTCTTCCAGCTTGATCTTCTCGATCTGCTTGGCGCGCGACGTGGCCTGCTTGGCCTTGGAGGCATTGGCCGAGAAGCGGCTGACGAAGGTTTGCAGCTCGGCGATCTGGGCTTTCTTCTTGGCGTTGTCGGCGAGCAGGCGTTCCCGCGCCTGGGTGGAAGCGATCATGTAATCGTCGTAATTGCCCGGATAGATGCGTAGCTCGCCGTAATCCATGTCCGCCACGTGGGTGCAGACGCTGTTCAGGAAATGGCGGTCATGCGAAATGATGATCATCGTGCTGTTGCGTTCGTTCAGCACGTTTTCCAACCAGCGGATGGTGTTGATGTCCAGGTTGTTGGTGGGCTCGTCCAGCAGCAGGATGTCCGGGTTGGAGAACAGCGCCTGGGCCAATAGCACGCGCAGCTTCCAACCCGGCGCCACCGCGCTCATCGGGCCATGGTGCTGCTCCACCGGAATACCCACGCCCAGCAACAGCTCGCCGGCGCGCGACTCGGCGGTATAGCCGTCGTACTCGGCGAACGTGGCCTCCAGCTCCGCCGCCCGCATGTAATCGTCCTCGGTCGCCTCGGGATTGGCGTAGATGGCGTCGCGCTCGGACATCGCCGCCCACATCTCGGTATGCCCCATCATCACCACATCCAGCACCCGCTGGTCCTCGAACGCGAACTGATCCTGGCGCAGCTTGCCCAGGCGCTCGTTGAGGTCGAGCGACACATTACCGGCGGTCGGCTCCAGATCGCCGCCGAGGATTTTCATGAAGGTCGACTTGCCGCAGCCGTTGGCCCCGATCAGGCCATAGCGGTTGCCCTCGCCGAACTTGACGGAGACGTTTTCGAACAGCGGCTTGACGCCGAACTGCATGGTGACATTGGCTGTAGAGATCAAAATGGTTACCGAGAGGTAAGGAGTGATGAATGGATCGTCCCGACCGGTGCCGGCCCTTGGCTTGCGGGTTGCTTCACGTGGAAGCCAGGAACGGGATTTCGAGGCGGCTTGTGCCCTTTTCAAGCAAACAAGGATATCTCAAGTTCGTACTTCCGGGATGGGTGGCTCACTATTTGAGCCATTACGGCCCGTATCGTGTGACCCGGCGCAACCCAGTCCGGAGATGAGTCCGGCTGGCAACTGCGCTTTCACTTTCTTCGGACACACGGGAACCCTACGACCATGAAACGAACTACCCTCTTCCTGACCGCCGCCCTGGCCAGCTTCGGCGCTTCGGGCGCCGACAAGGCCATCGCCACCTTCGCCCTGACCTTCCGCCTGAACACCTCGACCTACACGGACGTGGTCGTCATCAACCAGAACGATGGCGACGGGGAATACAGCGGCTATGATGCCAAATCGGGAAGACAGGTCTGGGCGGTCAAGAACGGACCGATGCTGTGCGCATCGGTCATCAACAAGCCGATATACGGGGTGAGCTACTGCTTCCCTTACGACAAGAAGTTTTCCGCCAAGGCTTTCGTGATCCACACGATTTGCGATGCTGGCGTTATTCTGGATTATTGCACCGGCATTCCTGTGACCGCTTCTGTCACCCGGAGCAAGAACGCCATCAGCGCCGCGCAAGCGCTGAGGGAGGAGGAGGTCGAGAGCGAAGAGCAGCAGAAAGTTTTGGAGTTAAAGGATAAGCTACTTAAAAATGGAAATCCATGGCACTAACGGCAATAACATTGATACCAGAGGAACAAATTTCTTTTTATATAAATTTTAACAGTTTAAGTCGAGCTTATAGCAGAATGAACACAAACAGCAACACAAACACCGCAAAAAATATTAAGTTTCGCCGCGACTTTTACAGCCACATGACGGAGAAAGAAGAAAACAAGATATTAGACATGAAGGAGCCCCCGCTAGCCCATGATAAAGCCAAAATAAAAGAACAATGGTTTTATTTCAATTGCCTCAACAACCCTATGCTTCAGCTAGAGTTCAGGCCATACGCAAAAACGGACAATTCAGATAACGGGGAAGGACCAGAATACCGTCACGGACGCGTTGTCTTCTCAATTAAGAAGCTGAGCATTGATCTTCATAAAAAAACCGAGAATGAGATCAAAGAGCTATTGAAAGGCATCAACATACCCAATACACAAATACACTTTAAGACCCCAAAATCAAAAACACCATCAACGGAAGCAACCCTTATGTTTTGGGTTGAGACTCCCGCACTAGACGCCGATACAGAATTAGACAAACAGAAGGAACAATTGGAAATTGTTGCCTCCACCCTAAGAAAGGTGCACGACTGGTATCGCAAAAACCAAGATCGGCTATCTGAGATAGTGAGCAGAGCCAAGGAGTTAGAAACATCGGAACCGCCTCCATCATTTCGTCTTCCAACAACCGAGCAAGTTAGAATGGCGATCGAACATGCGCCAGAACATAATGTCGTTTCCGTTTGTGAAACCCTGGAGAAGCTTTACCCTTCCACTGATTGGGATGAAGGGTGGCAGCGAATAGTCCGGGAAAAAATTATGCCATCATTGGTCAAAAAATTGGATGCCGAACCTAACTAGCTACGATCCGCATACAGGGTATTTTGTCTTGTCAAAGAGCATGATTGATATTTACGATTATTATGACGAGACAAAATTGCGTCTATCGACCTCGATCATTAGTCGTTACGTTCTCTCCCTCAAGTCCAAGCCCCTCGTCATCCTTTCCGGCATCTCCGGCACCGGCAAAACCAAGATTGCCCAGTTATTCGCCGAGTACATGCTGCAGAACGAAACCGAGGAGGAGAAGGAGAAGCGGCTGGCCTTCGTGTCCGTGCGGCCGGACTGGACGGACAACCGGGGCTTGCTGGGTTATTACAACCTGCTCGATCAGCGCTATTACACCACCAAGGTATTGCGGCTGCTGATCGAGGCCGAGAAGCATCCTGATAAACCGTATTTCATCATCCTCGACGAGATGAAT
The DNA here is from genome assembly GCF_012769535.1 of Methylococcus geothermalis. Lineage (NCBI taxonomy): Bacteria > Pseudomonadati > Pseudomonadota > Gammaproteobacteria > Methylococcales > Methylococcaceae > Methylococcus > Methylococcus geothermalis. Next base: position 633,765 of record NZ_CP046565.1, on the reverse strand, counting down.
TTGGCCAAGGTCGAGCACTATTTCTCCGACTTCCTCAGCGTGATGGAAAGCCGTACCGCAGGCAACCCCAAGGGAGAACGTATCGAGCTGCATGGCATCCGGAACCACAAGGTTCTCGCCATCGAGTCGACGGAAACCGATCCGATTCCCATTCCGGCTGAAATACACATCCCCAACAACGTGTATTTCACCGGCACGGTCAACGTCGACGAAACCACCTACATGTTCAGCCCCAAGGTGCTGGACCGGGCCAACGTTATCGAATTCAACGAGGTGAGCTTTTCACCCAGCGATCCGATCCTGGGAAATTTCAGGTTGAAATCGGACCAGCAGGAAGTGCTGAACTGGTTCCATGAGGCCGAGACGACGTTTTGTTCGCTGGACGATTTCAGAAAAGCCGCGAAAGAACATCCGCGATTCAGCGAAACGGTCAATGCCCTCAAAAACTTGCTCGAACCGTTTCATCTCCATTTCGGCTACCGTGTCGCCAACGAAATGGCCCGGTTTATCCTGCTTGCGGTAAAACACGTCGGTGCGGAGCATTTGAACGACGCCATCGACATCCAGATCCTCCAGAAAGTGTTGCCGAAATTCCACGGCACCCAGGGAAAACTGGAGGAGCCACTGAAGACACTGAACGCGTTCTGCGAGACCAGTGACTTTGCCCGCAGTGCGAAAAAGCTGCAGCGGATGCTGAAGGACCTGAGCGACCAGGGATATTGCAGCTTCATCGCCTGACGGCGCGCTTGCCGGCCACCGAGAAAATGTTGGGAACCCATTAGAGTGGCTCACTCTATGAGCCTTCACAGCCCGTAACCTGATCGCGGCTTAGAGCATACCTTTAAGCACATGGCGCCATTTGTCTATCCGCTGATTGGAGACACATATGAACAAGACTTGCTGGATTCTGTGCTTCTCCCTTTTGGGAGGGTGTGCCCACCTGCCCAATGGGGAAATAGACTACAAGGGTTCATTTGAAAAGAGCATGGAATATCTTGGAATGGCCGTATGGGCCCCCATCGTCGTTCCATTCGTTCTAGCCGCCTACACCAAGGCCAGCGGCCCGATAAATACGAGCTGCTGGAACAGCGGGGGGCGATTGATCTGCAATTCTCAGGGCTTTATCAACGGACGCTACTATAGTGGGACGCGCACCTATCAGTTCCACAAGTGAGGCACGCTTGGATGGCCGGGAGAATGCGGAAAGCCGCGACGACCAAAACATGCCCGAGTCCGAGACAAAACAGCGCGCCTCACGTCTATACCAAGAATACGCTCACCCGTTGAAATCCAATTCATCAGTGAGATGAACCGCACCGAACGCTTCTACAAGATCGACCAGATGCTGCATGAGCGGAAAGTGGTTCCCATCGGCGCTTTTCTGGAAGCGCTGGGCGTTTCCCTCGCGACCTTCAAGCGCGACATCGAATACATGCGCGACCGTCTGCATGCGCCCATCGTCTGGGACCGCGAGGCGCGCGGCTACCGGTTCGACGCTGTGGATGGCCCGCCCTATGAACTGCCCGGCCTGTGGTTTTCCTCGGCCGAACTTTACGCCTTGCTGGCGGCGCAAAACCTGCTGGAGGACATCGAGCCCGGGGTTCTGGCGGCCCATGTGGCCCCCCTCAAGTCGCGCCTGGCGGCCCTGCTGGAAAGCGGCGGGCATCCGGCGGCGGAGGTTGCCCGGCGCGTGAAACTGGTCTCGCTGGCGCGGCGTCCGGTCGAACCCCGATTCTTCAACGAGGTAACGCAAGCGCTCCTGCAACGGCGCCAAATCGAAATCTCCGCCTGGAACCGCCGCCGGGACGAGTTGAACGTTCGGATCGTTTCCCCCCAGCGGCTGATTCATTACCGGGACAATTGGTATCTCGATGCCTGGTGCCACTGGCGCGAAGGCCTGCGCAGTTTTTCACTCGACACGCTGCGGCAGGTGCGCACCCTGTCAACCTCTGCGCATGAGATCCCGGACGAAGCGCTGGCGCGGCAGTACACGTCGAGCTACGGCATTTTCTCCGGCGAAACCCGGCACTGGGCGGTACTGCGCTTCGTGCCGGAACGCGCCCGCTGGGTGCGGCACGAGTGCTGGCACCGCGATCAGCAGGGTGAACTCCTGCCGGATGGCAGTTACCGCCTGCGCATCCCCTATGCCGAGGAAGCCGAACTGGCGATGGACGTCCTGCGCCACGGCGCCGACGTGATCGTCGAAGCGCCCGAATCTCTGCGCCAATGTGTGCGGGACGAAGCCTGGGCTCTCTGGCAGAACCATCGGGCACCTACCGATGAGTGAGATGTTTTTTTGCCGGGGGACCCGCGCGGTGCTGATTACCGGCGAGGGAAACTTTCCCGGACCCGATGAAAATGGCTGGGAGGCTGTGGAAGACAGGGCCGGCGTCATCGAAATCGATGAGTGGCAAACCGCCTATCTGCGCTTTTACGGTGAAGTACCCGCCCAGTTTTCACGATGCCTGAACTCCGTGGGCGGCAACCGCTTCGAACGACTCCCGCACCATGCCCTGCCGACGTATCGCATCAACTTCCAAAACCATGTCGGCCAATCCAACCTGGCAGGGTTCCGGGTCAAGGTCGTCCACCGGAAAATCACGGAAGAGCACTTCAACGCCATGCTGGATTTCCTGTGCGATCAATACGCAGCACTGATTTTCAGCTTCCGCCAGATCGCCGGGGTAAACTGGCGCAAGGATCGTCCCGGCCGGGATACCCTGTATCTGCAATACCTGCTCATCCGCCACCATCTGCTTCATACGCGCCCCGATCTCGATGGCATCGCCGCGCTGGTGCACCGCGCCATGCATGAGCGCATCGTTTCCACGGTCGAGGAGACGCCCATCGACCGGGTGCGCGAACTGGACGGTGCCGCGGCCATGGCCCTTTTCAGCCGACCCGCCGCATGGGGGCGGCTGGAGCCGAGCCATCCGCTCAACGACACCGCACTGGCCCGCAGCGTGTTCCAACGCACCGGCCGGCGGCTGTTTTCCGAACGGGTTCGAAGCCGGCGGCGCCATGCCACGGTGGATACGCCGGAAAACCGGTTCGTGAAGTTTTTCCTGACCCAGCTCGAACAGCGGCTGGCGCAAATCAAAGCCATGCTGGGCGAGGGCGGCGGCACGTTTCTGCATCCCGAAATGGGCGACGAGATCGGCCGGCTGGAGCGCGGCCTTGACCGCTTTCTGGACGAGCCTCGCTGGCGGGAAGTGGGGGAACTGCGCCACATTCCCACCCAGTCCACCGTGCTCCAACGCCGCGCCGGTTACCGCGAGCTGTTCCGGCTGTTCGCCCTGCTTCAGCAAGCCAGCCGTTATGACCCGAATCTGCTGGACTTCACCGCCCTGGTCGAAATCAAGGACGCACCATTGCTGTACGAGTACTGGTGCTTTTTCCAGGTGAAACAACGGCTCGATGCGCGATTCGGCCCACCCCGGCAAGTCTCGATCATCGCCAAGGCCGAGGCGGAGGAAGACGCCCTGCGGGAAGGGCTGCGGCTGGATTACGGCCAAGGCATCGCTCTGTATTACAACGTCACCTGCGCCGCCCGCTCCCCCGGCAGATTGAGCAGTTATTCCCATGACCTGCGCCCGGACATCATCTTGAGCGACGGGGACCGCCTGTTGATCCTCGACGCCAAATACCGCGGCTTCCGGAGCGGCGATACCGGCATCGAGTCACCGAACCCGGACGACATCGACAAGATGCACGCCTACCGCGAGGCCATCCGTAACGTCTGGGGCGCGTTCGTGCTGTATCCCGGCGAAAAGCAGGAGGTCCATCGGGCCTTCACGGCCCGCAGCGACAGCCCCTATGAAGGTGTCGGCGCACTGGTGTTGGTGCCGGGCAAGGCTGACGGCAGGGATGCGATAGACAGGCTCATCGGCGACTTCCTGACCGCAGGAGCGCTGGCTTGATACCTTCCGATTCCGCGTTGCGTGATATCTGTTCCGCCCGCGCCGAAATGGAACTCCGTCGGTGGAAAGTGAATCCGCAGCCGTGGCCGGAAAACTCCCGCCAGCGGCAGGCACCTTGAAAGGATTGGCACAATGATCTGAAAACAAACAAATCCACAGCATTGACGGCAGATGGCAAGGATATCCAAAGCTCTGGATGTGGGCGGGCGCTACCGATTCGTTGGCTGACGACGGATGCCTTCCGCCCGCGTTTAACGATAACCTGAATCCGTGGTCATCAAAGTTGAAGCCCCTTCTGTGAGCTCTCTGGCGTGAAATATCAGCCTGACAGCCCGGATATTCGGTCTGCCGATGGCCTTGCTTGGGGCGGTGCAGTGCCTTTTGGCGCTGAAAGTCGGCGCTGGCGGGGCGGCGTTACGTCATTTTCATGCGCCAGGACGAGCCCCTGCCTTCCGCCTGCACGGAACCGGGATATGTTGTTCCGCCGTTGTTCAAAAATGCTTGACAGCTAGATTCGTCGCGCCTAAGATTCCGTACGGAACAACAACTGAACAACTGTGGCGATCATGGAAAAGCGATTCTCGGCATCCTTAGTCAGCGCCAGTCCAGCGTAAATTGCGCCATGGTCGTTTGGGTGAGGCCGGAACATGACTTCAGTATCACGAACACGGATTCGGGGAGCAATGAATGGAACAAATAGAGATGTTCGAAAACTTGGTGGACATGATGGGTCTCAATGTGGACGAAGTACCATCAATTCACATTGAGGACAAGCGCGATAACATCCCAGAATGGATCATTAACTTTGTCAGAGATTTGTTTGATTACAGGTTTGACAAAACTGTCCAGGTTGGGTTGCTAGATATTTTGGGAACTTACAGCTCAGAGAAAAAAACTGTCCAGGTTGGGTTGCTAGATATTTTGGGAACTTACAGCTCAGAGAAAAAAATGGTAACTGTATATCCCAAAGTCGTCGAGATGTGCGCTCATAGACTGCAAGTGGATAGCCAGACACTTGGCGATGTAGTGATGGCTCACGAATTGGCTCACGCGGCAACACATCTTGGGATTGATGGGGATGGAAAAATATGGGTTAAATTCGAAACAGCTCGAATAGATGCGAAAGAATACTTTGCTCAATGGTACTCCCACAGGTTCTGGTCTATACTAGGTTTCCAATCTCACGAAGACTTGATGCTTAAACTGGTCGATGTTCAACCGAAAATATACAGCACGTATCATCAAGACATTCGCGTGGACTTAGAGACAACTAATTCGCGTCTATTAGTAGAGCGACACAAGATCATAGAAGGCATGGAGAATAAACTTTGCGAGTTCTGCAAGATCAGGATTGCAACCGAGGAGGTTGCGCGTTGGGATACTTGGCTGAGGAGTGATTGGTCGATACCGGCGTGTTCGGTTTGTGCACCGCATCACCAGCAAACATGGTTTACTTGACAGCACTGCGTAGTGCATGCATTAGCCGTACACGCTTTGCGCAGCATGAGGTTTGCCGCTTGGATACCATTGCCGATTAACCTGGCAATCAATTGGCATGGAAAAAGTTGATACCCTAAAATTACCACGCAAAGCCCAAGACGAAAGGTGTTGCTCCAAAAAGCGAACCGATTCATTGAATTCCTAAGAAAAACACCATAACGGGTGATGGCTTACTTCAATCATTCGGCTGTCCAATATGCAGAATTTCAAGATATTTGATTGCCTGGTTAATAACTTTTCGCTGCACCGGACTCCGCCGCGCTCAGCCGGTGAGCTTTATCGTTAGGCGCGTTTAACTGTATAAACCTAAGGAGTATTTATGAATTATTGACACATGAATCTTCACCCAACCAAATTGTTGGAAGCAACTCTAATGGCTGATTACAAATGTTAATTCCTTAACCCAACAACGCAGGTAACAGAAAATGTTGATTCAGATTGGTAACTTGGACATCACGGGTGAGTACTGCGCAGAGGGGGCAGAGTTTCCCCTGTCAGTTAGCATCATGGGCGAGCCGCCGGCCTATTCCCAGAATGACTTCGAACGTGACCTGAAGGACTTGTTGAAATTGATCTCAAGGCTCGTCCCGAGCCCTCGGCTCATGTTCAATGGGGGCCAGGACGGGCCATATGTACTTCCGGATTGGTTCAAAACAACGTGCAAGTCGCTGGGTATCAAAATAGAGATACAAGGTAGAGAGATACAAGGTCATTATTGGCACATGAATCTTCACCCAACCAATGATCTTTTAACTGATAATGATATAAAAAAAATCGTTTCAAGCGGAACGATTGGAATGGGTATTTGGGAACGAAACGGTGTTATAGACCCTCAAATCACCGATTTTAAAAACCGGGTGCAAATTGGAGACATAGTTGCTGTTGTAAATGGAAAAAAGCCGATTGCGTTAGTAGAAGTCATTGGTGATTGGTACGAATTTGATGACCCAGGATCGATTATTTGGTTTTGTTTAAGAAGGGCGGTAAAAATACTCTGTATTGACGATAACTATATTGCTAATCTCGATGAATTTCCAAGTAGAACGAAGACATTGAAGATTTCTACCGACAAAAACTCGGAAACTTATAAATATATTGATGATTGGTACAAGCATTGTAAAAAATAAAGCCCAACGGAACACGGGAGCGTCGCCATTTTTTGCGAAACCCGACGGGACATCCCAGTCACCCTCGGGAGCAAAAAATTGGCGACGTCTTTCTCTCCGCGACGCACTCCGCCAAGGCTTCCACAATGACTCGACGCCGTGTCGGGTCCCTTATGTTTTGTCTCCACCCGCGATGAAGCCGCGGATTCCGACAAAACATCCGGGCCTACGGCTTCGCGGGGGGGCGTCGCACTCGCTCGCTTCGCTCGACTTCCTTGTGCTCCTTCATAGCTGAACAACTGAGGTGATCATGAAAAAGCGATTCTCGGCAACCCTTAGCCGGTCGCAAGGTAGGAGTGCCTGGGCGGTGATCTTCCGCCATCCAGTTCGGGTCGATCCGAACACCGGGCAGCCCGGATTGCGAGTCCGCCAAGGGCTCGGAACGCATGATGAAGCGGAAGCCAACGATCTGAAGGATCAGCTCAACCAACTACTTGCAGACGAGTCATTCTGGAGCCTGCCCGCCAAGGCTGAGGCCGAAAAGCGGTTCCACCGCCGAGTCGTAGAGATCTTCTATCACGGCATGGAGCCGGAGCAGAACGACTTCGGTGCGATCCGCGAGTCGATCATTCCCCTACCTACGTCCAAGGACTCAGGCTATCGGCGGGCACTGCTTCTCGGAACGACTGGTGCCGGCAAGACGACGTTGCTGCGTCAGTTGATCGGCACGAACCCGGAAACCGAGCGTTTTCCGTCGACATCGACGGCGAAGACCACGGTGCATGAGACCGAGGTCGTGCTTGCACCGGGCCCGTACAAGGCGGTGGTCACCTTCTTCCCTATCGACGAAGTCCGCGAGCATCTGAACGAATGCATCTCGGAAGCTGTCCTCTCTGCGTACCGGGGCGATGGCGATGGTGACGTGCTGCGGAAACTGCTGATGCATGTGAACCAACGATTCCGCTTCAACTACGTACTCGGCAACGGGCCTCAAGCCAACGATGATGAAGATGACGAGGACGAGAACGACGCACCTGAACCGATCGAGGAAACTGCTGCCGACGGCGTGATCGATCTAGACAAGACCAATGAGTTGTTGACGAAGACGTTGAAAGCGTTGCGCGATATTGCGTCCCGCCACGGCGATCAACTGAAAAGCGAACTGGGCGCAATCGACGAAAAAGATCAGCGGGTCGTCGACGAGCTGTTCGAGGAAGAGCTTGATCGCCGACTCCGTGAAGACGATGAGTTCCATCGCATCAGCGACGATCTCATGGACGAGATCGAGCTTCGTTTCTCGCTGCTCACCGATGGCACGGTACGCCGCAACAAGCAAGGTTGGCCGCAGTCGTGGTCATGGGAGACGGACGACCGCGCAACCTTCATCAAGACGGTCACGCGTTTCTCCAGCAACCACTCCCCACGCTTCGGACGCCTGCTGACGCCCCTGGTGAACGGAGTCCGCGTGTCAGGTGCGTTCCTGCCAGCGTGGAACGGTGGGCAGCAGCCCAAGCTCGTGCTTCTCGATGGCGAAGGCCTTGGACACACACCCAAGTCGGTCGCCGCCATCTCGACTTCGCTGACACGGCGTATCGAATCAACGGATGCCATCGTGCTCGTCGATAACGCTGTCCAGCCGATGCAGGCCGCGCCGGTTGCAGCCATGAAGGAGATGATCACCTCGGGCAGTTCGAGCAAGCTGTTGCTCGTGTTCACGCACTTCGACGAGGTCAAGGGCGATAACCTGCGCAACGCGGCGGATCGGGAGCAGCACGTTCTGGCGTCCGCCGAGAACGTCCTTGCCTCGATTGGGGAAGAACTTGGCCCGTTCGCGGAACGTGCGCTTCGCGGCCGCTTGAAGGAAGCCTGCTTCTTCGTCGGCGGGATCGACGAAGACTTGGATGCCTCGAAGAAGGCTCACAAGCGGACTATCGAGCAATTGCAAGCGCTGCTAGCCGCCATAGACGCCATCGTCGAGAAGCCCGAGCCTGTATTGGCCAAGCCCGTATATGACCGCATGAATCTCGTCCTGGCCGTCAAGAACGCGGCCGAGAGTTTCCACGATGCATGGTGGCCGCGTTTGGGTCTCACCTACAAGCCCGGCGTGGGCAAGGAACACTGGAAGCGCATCTGGGCATTGAGCCGGCGCCTCAGTACACCGGGTCTTGGTGACGAGTACGACAACCTCAAACCGGTCGCAGATCTTCGCAAGCAGCTTCAGGATCGACTGTATGTACTACTGCAAAACCCGCTCCGGTGGGACCCCGCAGAGCCGACTGACGACGCACACAAGCAGCAGGTTTTTGATGGTCTGGCCAACGCCCTGTCCGCCAAGATACTGGACCTCGCCACCCGCCGCGTTCGGGCCGAACGGATGCCGGAGTGGCAATCGGCGTTCAACCAATCGGGACGCGCATCGAGTTACACACGCGCTTCAATTATTGGCGAAATCTATGACCGTGCCGCACCGATCCCGGACGTAACCCCCTCGCCAGATCGGAATTCGTTTCTGCACGAGGTAGCTGCAATCGTCGAAGGGGTTTGCCAAGAGATGGGAGCCGCCATGGCCTGATCCAGGCACAAGAGATTGCCAGGGCGTCGCGATCTATTCGGTCGCCACTCTGCCCTGGCAACATCCTATTCATACGACCGGCTAGAAACCCGCGCCAAATGAAGGCGGCGTGGAGATCGAGGTATTCCTTGACTGAATCATAGTGAACAGGGCGCTTAGATATCTGTCCACTCACCCCCAACACTCACCGTTTCATAGCTCACCCCGATCCGCTTGGGTGCGCTTTTCCGCTTATTAAGACATTGCCTCACGTAGTGACGCGCGGCGGTCTCGTCAGCGACCAGGACGGCCTTCGTGCGCCCCTTCGCTCCGATACGGCCATAGGTCAACTCGACCACCCAATCCCCGAACAGGTCTTGTCCGGCGATGATCTGGTAGGAACGCGAAATGTTCCTGGCGGGATCGCGCGCTTCGAGCTGGATGTAGAAGGTCGTCATGCTGGCGGTCTGAGCTTGCTTTTACGCAATCGGCGGCTTGCCGTGCTTCACGAACAGATCGTTGAGCGCCTCCCGTAAAAGCTCCCTCTTATCGATCCCGAGTTCCGCCGCCAGTACCCCGAACTGCCGGTAAGCTGCCGGCTCGAACATCCCACTGATCAAGTGCTTGCCTCGCTTCGGTTTAGCATGTCCCGCTCAATTGTTGTCGCTATACACCCAAGCCATGAACAGCTGATACCCCAACGCCAGCATGACGGACCCCAGAAACAGGCCGATGATGCCGCCGGTCGCCATGCCGCCGAGGGCGCCCAGCAGAATCACCGGCATCGGGGCGTCCACGCCCCGCCCCAGCATGAAGGGCTTGAGTATGTTATCGACAGAACCGGCAACGATCGTATAGATAGCGAACATTATCGCCACGATCGTGGAGTCGTTGGTCATGAAGACATAAATGACCGTCGGCAGCGATATCAAAAGGGCTGGAACTTGCATGATACCCAGCAGCAAAACCAATAATGCCAGAATCCCCGCGGCTGGAACGCCAACCAGGATAAAGCCGGCACCCAGCAACAGCGCCTGAATGCAGGCGATGCCGATCACGCCTTGCGCCACGGCGCGAATGGTCGTCGTCGAAAGCCTGACCAGGGCATCCCCTTGCTCGGGACCCGCCATCCGGTTGGCGATGGCTCTGGCCGCCGCGTGGCCGGACGAGGCATAGGCCATCCAGACGCCCGCAAGCACCAGGGAAACCAGGAACTTCAATACCGCGGAGCCTGCGCTGGCCGCGTAACCCAATATCTCTTTGGTGACGGAGCGAATCTTGGGCTCGAATTTCGCGGCCACGCTGCCGACATCATCGTATGCGGCCGACCAAAGCGCGTACAGCTTGTCTCCCAGCAAAGGCCATTCCGCAACAAAAGCGCGGGGAGCCGGCACTTTGAGGCTGCCGTCCCGGACCTGCCGTACCAGGTCGGTCGCCGAATCCGCGAAGGATATGGCAAGAAGCGCAGTGGGAATCAGCACGCACAGGAGTATCACTAGTACCAGGACAGTCGCGGCACGGCCCTGCTTGTTGCCCATTCTTCGGGCCAACGAGACCTGCATGGGATGAAACGCCACCGCCAGTATGACGGACCACAGCATCAAGCCGATAAATGGCTTGAATATCTGATAGCAATAAATGACCAGAAAACCTATCAGCCCAACCCTGATGAACAGATCTATCAGCTTGTGCGAGATCATCTTTTCCAGCATCCCGTCGGACGCTACGGTTTCACCTGTGTTCATTTGCGAGGCTCCTTTAAGGTTTCGGTTCGAGGCCGCGTCTTTGCAGCCGCCCGTCCTGGCGGTTCGGCCACGCGGCCGGAACTCCCGCCGGCCACGGGCGGGCGGCCCATCCCCGGTCGGCTCGAGCCCCATTTTCTCAAGTTCACTGAAGGTAAAACCATGGACATTATGATCAGGCCCGCCGAGACGCGTGACATTGAAGCGATGGCGGAACTGCTCGGCGCCCTGTTCTCGATCGAGGCGGATTTCGCCTTCGATCGGGACCGCCAGCGCCAGGGGCTCGCGCTGTTGATCGGGAGCGGCGCCGACCGGGTGCTGGTGGCGGAATCCGACGGCCGGGTGGTCGGCATGTGTTCGGTGCAGACGCTGATTTCCACGGCGGAAGGCGGCCGGGTGGGGCTGGTCGAGGACATGGTGGTGGCGCCGGAAGTCCGCGGGAAAGGCATCGGACGGCGGCTGCTGGGCGAAATCGAGCGCTGGGCGGCCGACGCCGGCCTCACCCGCTTGCAGCTCCTGGCGGACCGAACCAATGAACCGGCTCTGACCTTCTACGACCGGCTGGGCTGGGAGCGGACGGCGCTGGTCGGCTTGCGGAAGATGCTGCGCGATGCGGGTTGAAGCCAGGTCGGTTGCGTTTCCCCCGGCATCCATGGAAACTCCCGCGCTTCTTGAACGATTGGGCAAGCATGGACACCGCATATCCGGTTTTCGGGGGACTCGTTTTCATTTCCGCGGCGCTTTGGACCCTCATCCTGGTGCTTCCTTGGTTCCCTTGGCTCAACCGCGAAGTGCTGCGGTTATCGCCTGGCGGGCATGTTCCCGATCTCGGCGATGTCACGGTGGTCATTCCGGCGCGGGACGAGGCCGAGGTGATCGGGCAAACCCTGGCCGCGCTGAAGGAGCAGGGCGCGGGCCTGAGGATCGTGCTGGTCGACGACGGTTCAACCGACGGCACGGAGGATGCGGCTCGCCGTGTCGAGGGACTGGATCTGACGGTGCTACGAAACGACTCGCTGCCACCCGGCTGGAGCGGCAAGCTGTGGGCGCTGGAGCAGGGCGTCGCCAAGGTCGTCACCGAATACACCGTGCTGCTGGATGCGGACATCGTGCTGCGGCCGGGCGTCCTGGGCACGCTGCGCGAAAAGATGCGCAGCGAGGGCATCCCGTTCGCCTCCCTGATGGCCTCGCTGCGGATGGCGAACTTCTGGGAAAAGCTGCTGATGCCGGCCTTCGTCTATTTCTTCAAGATGCTGTATCCCTTCGCCCTCGCCAATTCGCCGGACCGCCGCTTCGCCGCGGCGGCGGGCGGCTGCATCATGCTGGAAACCCGGTTGCTGGAGCGGATCGGCGGCTTTTCCGCCATCCACGGCGCACTCATCGACGACTGCACCCTGGCGAAAAAGGTGAAGGCGACGGGTGCGAGGACCTGGATCGGACTGTCGCGCGCGGTGGTGAGCCTGCGCCGCTACGACACCTTGGCCGACGTCTGGGACATGGTCGCCCGCACCGCCTTCACCCAGTTGCGCTATTCGGCCTGGCTGCTGGCTGTGTGCACGCTGCTGATGCTGATCTTGTTCTGGCTGCCGGCGGCGTGCCTGTTCGCATCCGATCCTGCTGTCATGCTCGCCGCCGTGTGGGCGGTCGTAGCCATGACGGGGAGCTATGCGCCCACCTTGCGCTTTTACGGCAGGAGTCTGGGCTGGGGATTGCTGATGCCGGTCATCGCGGCGGCTTATCTGGCCATGACCTGGAGCTCGGCGCTGCGCTACTGGCACGGCGAGCGCAGCCGCTGGAAAGGGCGGGTCTACCGCAGCGAGGACGATGCCCGCTGACCGCCGGAGCGGATGGTCAGCCACAGCGCATAGCTCATGTAGCCGACGACGGCGAGGTTGATCGCCAGGGTCGCCAGCTTGAGCCAGGATAAGCCTTTGGCCAGTTCGTACAGTTCGAACGGGATGTAGAGGCCCCCGCTGGCCACGGCGAACCATTCCGCCCAACGCCGCTCCCGCCACAGACCGTATGCCTCGATGAAGCGCATGGAGGCATAGCCGAACGCCAGAGCGGCCAGCCCCCACAGCCGCTGGTCCGACAGGTCTTCCAGCAGATCGAGAAAAATCCGGGGATAACGGCTGGCGAAGTTGAGGTGGGTATGCCGCACCAGTTCGTCGATGACCGGTTCGATTCCGTAATGCAGCAGCTCGACCACCCCGAAACCGGCCAGGAGCACGACGATGCCTTTGGCAGCCTCCATCGCGGCGACGACGCGGACGCCGCGCAGCTCTCGCTTCAAGAAGCCTCCGCGGCATCGCTCCCGGCGGACTGGTCTGCGGCTTCCTGCGCCATTTCCCACCGCCGGAAGTCATCGAGATCCGACCTCACCTGCCTGAAGGTCCAGGCCAGCAGGGCGGCATCGTCGGCGAACCCCAGGCTCAGGATGAAATCCGGGATCAGATCGACCGGCATGACGAAATAGACCACGGCGGCGACGATCAGGCTGAGGCTCTGCCAGGGCAGGGAGTAGCGCTTCTGGGCGCAGGCTCTGAGCAGCCGAAGGCAGGCCATGAGCGAATCCCGCACCTCGCTCAGCGGCCCCTTCTTCGCCTCGGCCTTCTTGGAGGCCTTGTCCAGCAGCGACGACAGCTTGCCGGGATCGCCGGCGTATTCGTCCGCCTTGGACCGTGCCCTGGCGAACGCCACACTGTCATGGACGGTTTTTTCGGTGAGTATCATCGGTATGCCCTCTTGCGCGGCGGTTCCGGCTTGACAAGGCCCGAGCCCGGGAGCATCGTTCCCCGCCACTTAGGTTTTTCCAGATTCTACCCCCGATGAACGACCAGAACACCGGCCTGCGCGTGGAATGGGATCCCGCGTTGATCCGAAAGTACGACCGCAGCGGCCCGCGCTACACCTCCTATCCCACCGCCGACCGGTTCGTGCCGAGCTTCAACGCCGCCCTTTACGAAGAATGGCTGCACCGGCGTGCGGCCGAGGTGAATCCTTCGCCGCTGTCGCTGTATTTCCACATCCCCTTCTGCCAGACGGTCTGTTTCTACTGCGCCTGCAACAAGATCGTGACCGCCAACCGCGAACATGCCGGCAAGTACATCGACTACCTGGAAAAGGAAATCGAACTGCAGGCGAGACACCTGGGGCGGCATCGGGAAGTACGCCAACTGCACTGGGGCGGCGGAACGCCGACCTTCCTGAACCACGAACAGATGCGCCGGCTGATGCGGGCCACACGCGAGCATTTCGAGCTGGCCGAAGGCGAATACGCGATCGAAATCGACCCGCGCAAGGTGGACGAGGCCACCATCGCCCTGTTGCGCGAACTCGGCTTCAACCGGATGAGCTTAGGGGTGCAGGACTTCGACCCCGAGGTGCAAAAGGCCGTCAACCGCATCCAGAGCGAGGCGGAAACGCTGCGCGTCCTCGCCGCCGCCCGCGCCGAAGGTTTCAGCTCGGTCAGCATCGACCTGATCTACGGCCTGCCCAAGCAGACGGTGAGCGGCTTCCGCCATACCCTCGATCGCATCCTGGCCGCCGATCCGGACCGGATTTCGCTCTACAACTACGCCCACCTGCCGCATCTGTTCAAGCCGCAGCGCCAGATCCGCGACGAAGACCTGCCCAGCGCCGACGTCAAGCTGGACATCCTGCAAAACGCGATCGCCCACCTGACCGGCGCCGGCTACGTCTACATCGGCATGGATCATTTCGCCAAGGCGGACAACGAGCTGAACCTGGCCCAGCGCGAAGGCCGTCTGCAGCGCAACTTCCAGGGCTACTCGACCCACGCCGACTGCGACATGGTCGCCATGGGCGTCACCGCCATCGGCAAGGTCGGGCCGACCTACAGCCAGAATTTCCGCACCCTGGAGGACTACTACGCCCGGCTCGACCAAGGCGTGCTGCCGGTGATGCGCGGGCTGGAATGCGATGACGACGACCTGCTGCGGCGCGCCGTGATCCAGGCCCTGATGTGCCAGTTCGAACTGGACTTCGCCCGCCTCGGCCGCCAGCACGGCGTGGACTTCGCCCGCTATTTCGCCGCCGAACTCGGCGACCTCGAACCGATGGCCGCGGACGGACTGCTGGAGCTGGGGCCGGGCCGGCTCACGGTCACCCCCAAGGGACGCCTCCTGATCCGCAACATCGCCATGGCGTTCGACCGCTACCTGCGCCAGGACCAGGAGCGGCGGGCCTATTCCAAGGTCATCTGAAGCTCGATGGCGCCACACTTCGGGGTGGTATCATCGGGCCATCCCGAAGCCCGAAGGTGCGAACGATGTACGACCATCTCGAGACCGCCGACCATCCCGAGAACCTGAAACGCGTGGTCATCGACCCGGTGACCCGCGTCGAAGGCCACGGCAAGGTCACCCTGCTGTTGGACGACGACAACCACGTCCGCCAGGCGCGGCTCCACATCGTCGAATTCCGCGGCTTCGAGCGTTTCATCCAGGGCCGCCCCTACTGGGAGCTGCCGGTGCTGGTCCAGCGCCTGTGCGGCATCTGCCCGGTGAGCCATCACCTCGCCGCGGCGAAGGCCATCGACCAGGTCGTCGGCGTCGACCGCCTCACGCCGGCCGCGGAGAAGCTGCGCCGGCTGATGCATTTCGGCCAGTTCCTGCAATCGCATGCCCTGCATTTCTTCCATCTGGCGACGCCGGACCTCCTTTTCGGCTTCGACAGCCCCGCCGGCCGCCGCAACATCTTCGAGGTGCTGAAAGAGTATCCGGACGTGGGGCTGGAAGGCGTCCGCATGCGCAAATACGGCCAGGAGGTGATCCGGCTGATTTCCGGCAAGCGCATCCACGGCAGCGCCGCCATCCCCGGCGGGATGAACAAGGCCTTGACGGTGGAGGAAAGGGATTTCCTGCTCCAGGACATCGACACGGTCCTCGGCTGGTGCCGCAACGCGCTCGCGCTGATCCGCCGAATCTACCTCGCCAACCGCGAGCATCACGAACGCTTCGGCCTGATCCGTTCCAATTTCATGGGGCTGATCCGCGACGACGGCGCTTTCGAGATCTACCACGGCGGCCTGCGGGCCAAGGACGCCTCCGGCCGGACGATCTTCGACAAGCTCGACTACCGGGGCTACACCGGCATCCTGCGCGAAGAGGTCCGCTCCTGGTCCTACATGAAATTTCCGTACCTCGAGGCGCTGGGCAAGGACAACGGCTGGTACCGGGTCGGACCGCTGGCCCGCATCAACAACTGCGACTTCATGCCCACCCCGCTGGCCGAAGCGGCTCGGCAGGACTTCCTGGCCCAGGGCGCCGGCGGACCGGTGCACGGCTCGCTGGCCTACCACTGGGCGAGGATGATCGAGACCCTGCACTGCGCCGAGAGCATCCGCGACCTGCTGCACGACCCGGAGCTGCTGGGCACCGACCTGGTCGTCCACGGCGAGCGCCGGCCGGAAGGCGTCGGCGTGATCGAGGCGCCGCGCGGCACCCTGTTCCACCACTACCAAGTCGATGAGAACGACCTGGTGACCCGCGCCAACCTGATCGTTTCCACCACCCACAACAACCAGGCGATGAACGAGTCGATCCGCCAGGTGGCCGCCGAATATCTCGACGGCCAGACGATCACCGAAGGCCTGCTCAACCACATCGAAGTCGCGATCCGCGCCTACGACCCCTGCCTGTCCTGCGCGACTCACGCCCTGGGCAAGATGCCGCTGGTCGTCGAGCTGATGGACGCCGGCGGCGGGATGCTGGACCGTCTGCAAAAGCGGGCGGACGGAACGGTATCGCGCTGAGGTGGCGGGGCTGCTGATTTTCGGCTACGGCAACCCGAGCCGGGGTGACGACGCGCTCGGGCCGCTGTTCCTCGAAGCGCTGCAAGAACGCTTGGCCAGCTCGCCAAGGGCGGATGTCGAATTCCTGCAGGATTTCCAGCTCCAGATCGAGCATGCGCTCGACCTCGCCGGGCGAGAACGGGTGCTGTTCGTGGACGCCCACCTCGACTGCCCGCCGCCGTTCCGGTTCGAACGGCTCGTTCCCCTGCGCGACGGCAGCTACACCACCCATGCCGTCAGCCCGCAAGCCCTGCTGGAAGTCTACCGGCGCCTCAACCGCGGCGAGCCGCCACCCTCTTATCTCCTGAGCATCCGCGGAGAGCGGTTCGGCCTGGGAGACGCCCTAAGCCGGGAGGCGGAATCGAATCTTCAGTCTGCGCTGCGTTTCGCCGAAGCGCTCATCAGCGAGACGACGGGGACTGGCTGGGATTCCCGTCCCAGCGGACCGGATCAGAAATACGGTTTTTCCTTGGCCTGATTGTAGCGCTCGATGCTGCTGGAAATTTCCAGCCGCGCCTCGTCGATGTCGCCCCAGCCGTTGATCTTCACCCACTTGCCTGGCTCGAGATCCTTGTAATGCTCGAAGAAATGGGCGATCAGCGCCAACTGCGGCTCGGGGATGTCGCGATAGGACTTGACCTTGGCGTACAGCGGCGAAAGCTTGTCGACCGGCACGGCCAGCACCTTGGCGTCGCCGCCGGACTCGTCTTCCATCTTCAGGACGCCGATCGGCCTGCACCGCACCACCGAGCCGCTCAGCAGGCGGCAGGGCGCGATCACCAGGACGTCGACCGGATCGCCGTCCTCCGACAAGGAATGCGGCACATAGCCGTAGTTGCAGGGATACTGCATTGCCGTGCCCATGAAACGGTCGACGAACAGGGCGCCGGTCTCCTTGTCGACCTCGTATTTCACCGGATCGCTGAACGCCGGTATCTCGATGACCACATGGATGTCGTCCGGCACCTGCCTGCCGGAACTGACTTTCATCAACGCCATGACTTCTCTCCAGAAATGAGCAAATAGCCCATTATAACAGTCAGGAAAAGCCGGGATGGCGCCGGAAGATTGACGGTCCGGATCACGTTCTTCCCGGAACCTGTTTCTTTGAAGATGGCATGAACGATGCTGCGGAACATAAGCGCCCCAACAGGCTCCAACATCAGATTGGCGACTTGCTCTGTGATGGCGGCATCGATGACACCAACCCTTTTGAAGAGGACTCCTCATGTCGAGACTTAACAAGAACAACCTCCTGTTGCTCGCCCTGCTCCAAACACCGGGCTGGACTCATGCTTATTCCATAGACCATGGCGACATCTACGACGGCAACGGCCAAGCCGTGCAGTTGCGCGGACTCAACTGGTTCGGCTTCGAAACCGCGGACCACATTGCCCACGGCCTGTGGGCGCGCAACTGGAAGGACATGATCGCCCAGATGAAATCCCTGGGATTCAACGCCGTGCGGCTGCCGGTCTGCCCGGCGACGCTCGACGGCGTCGCCGTCAACAACTTCAATGCGACGCTGAATCCCGATCTCGCCGGCAAGAATTCGCTGCAGATCCTGGATGCCGTCATCGCCGAATTCGATCGCCAAGGGTTTTACATCCTGCTCGATCATCACCGGCTGGACTGCAACGACGGCATAGCGGAACTTTGGTACGGCCCGGCCTACACCGAGCAGCAATGGATCGGCGACTTGAGCTTCATGGCGAACCGCTACAAATCCCTTCCCCATTTCCTGGGCATCGACCTGAAGAACGAACCGCACGGCGCCGCCACCTGGGGCACCGGCAACACCGCCACCGACTGGAACGGCGCGGCGGAGAAGGCCGCCGCGGCGGTGCTCGCCGCCGCACCGGACCTGCTGGTGTTCGTCGAGGGCATCCAGGAAAACCCTTCCTGCAGCGGCAGGATCAACCATTGGTGGGGCGGCAATCTGGAACCCCTGGACTGCCATCCCCTGGCCATCCCGGCGAACCGCTTGGTGCTGTCGCCCCATGTGTACGGGCCGGACGTCTATGCCCAGCCGTATTTCGCCGCACCCGACTTCCCGGCCAACATGCCGGCCATCTGGAACGCCCATTTCGGCCAGTTCAAAGACAAGGGTTACACCATCGCCATCGGGGAAACCGGCGGCAAATACGGCCACGGCGGCGATCCCAAGGACAAGGTGTTCCAGAATGCCCTGGTCGATTACCTCGTCGGCAAAGACATCCGGCATTTGTTCTACTGGGCGTGGAATCCCAACAGCGGGGACACCGGCGGAATCCTCCAGGACGACTGGACCCATGTCTGGCAGGACAAGGTCGACCTGCTGAGCCGCTTGTGGGGAACTGCGACGCCCTCGCCGACGCCGGTGCCGACTTCGACGCCCGCGCCGACTCCCACGCCTGCACCGGCTCCCGCCTGTGCGGACGGAATCGACAATGACGGCGACGGAGCCACCGACTATCCCGCCGATCCCGGCTGTTCCTCTGCCGCCGACACCGACGAATCCAACCCGGTCACGACGCCTGCGGAACAGACTCTCCCGGCTAAGCTGACGATCGGCTCCGACTGGGGCACCGGCTATTGCACCGACGTCGCGGTGACCAACGGCACCTCCACCCCGGTGAAATGGAAGACATCATTCACCGTACAAGGGACGATCAACAACCTGTGGAACGCGGCTTACACTCAGACAGGAAGCCAAGTCGACGCCTCCGGCCTCAACTGGAACGAAACGCTCCAGGCCGGCGCCACCGCCACCTTCGGATTCTGCGCCGACCGGCCCGCCCCCAAGGCGGCATGTGCCGATGGCGTCGACAATGATGGCGATGGCCTTGGCGATTATCCGGCCGATCCGGGGTGCACCTCCACCGCCGACACTGATGAGACCAATCCGGCCGCGGGCGGGCTGCAAACGACGCTGACCGTTCCATCGGATTGGGGCACGGGCTATTGCGCGCAGGTCGACGTCCGCAACTCCGGTTCGGCACCGATCGTCTGGCAAGTCAGCCTCGCCATCGAAGGCACCATCGACAACCTCTGGAATGCCGTCTACACCCAGTCCGGAAACCTGCTGACCGCGAGCGGCCTCGACTGGAACAAGACGGTACCCGCCAACGGCACGGTTCAATTCGGGTTCTGCGCCGTGCGTTGACCCCTAACGAGGCAAGCTCGACGCCGCCGTGAGCACCGCCGTCCGAAGCCTCGCTGCGACCATCTCCCGAGGGTGACCCGGATGTCCCCTCGGGTTTCCCGATACCTCCGTCCTCTCGGGGAAACGCTAGGCGCCGAACAGGACGATGCGGGCCATCGCGTAATACCCCTTGAGCCTGGCGAGCGCGCCCGGCGCCGGATGCAAGGGATAAACCCCGGGCATCGCCTGGCCCTTCGCCAGCCTGGCGATCTTGCGCCTCACCGGTGCGTCGAGCTGGCCGTTGGCCGCCAGTTCCATGAACAGCGCCTTGACGTTGCCCAGGTCGAAGAAATCGCGCTGCCAGCACCATTGGTCATTGCCGCCATAGCGGAACCAGGAACCGCCGAGCCCGGCGACCTCGTAATGGCTGCCGTCCGGCCGTCGGGCCGGCGACACCTGACGCCAGAAACCGATGACCTCGCCCTGCGCCTCGTCGATCAGCACGTGGTCGTAGGGGTAGCGCCATTGCTCGAAACCCTCCATGTGGAAGCCGAGCGCCCAGTCCATGATCTGCTGCCGCCCGCGGGCCAGGAACGCCTGGTCGGGCCCCATGTTCCAGCCGTATTCGGCGTCTTCGGTGTACATCGCGCCGAGTGACTGGATCCAGTCGCCGGCCCGCTCCGCATCGCGGTTGGCGGCCAGCCAGCGCTCGACCATTTGTTCCAGCTCGGCTCGGGGGTAGGCGGGCATGCGAAGTCCTCTTCTGTCGTCGTGGTGGGCCAAAGAGACCCGCCTGGAGCGGGCCCGATCGCGTGAACCGATAGTCTAACCCGTTCCCGGCGCGTCAGCGTCCGATGCTCGCGGCCTGCTGGTCGGCATGGTAAGACGAACGCACCAGGGGGGCGCTGGCGACGCTGGCGAAACCCAGGTCCCGCGCGCAATCGGCGAGTTCGTCGAATTCGGACGGGGGAACGTAGCGCGTCACGGGCAAATGGTCCCGGCTGGGCTGGAGATACTGGCCCAAAGTGAGCATCTCACAACCACGGCCGCGGAGATCGCGCAGCACCTCGCGAACTTCGTCCAAGGTCTCGCCCAGGCCGAGCATCAGCCCCGACTTGGTCGGCACGCCCGGCACCCGCTCGCGGAACCGAGCCAGGAGATCCAGCGACTGGTGGTAGTCGGCGCCGGGCCGCGCCTGGCGGTAGAGGCGGGGCACGGTTTCGATGTTGTGGTTGAACACGTCCGGCGGATCGGCGGCGAGCAGATCGAGCGCCGTTTCGATGCGGCCCCGGAAATCCGGGGTCAGAATCTCGATGGCGAGCCCGGGACAGCCCGAGCGCAAGGCCCGGATACAGGCGGCGAAATGCCCCGCGCCGCCGTCGCGCAGATCGTCCCGGTCGACCGAAGTGATCACCACGTAACGCAGCCCCAGCAGGGCGATGGTTTCCGCGAGATGGCCGGGTTCCGCCGGGTCGGGCGGTGCCGGGCGGCCGTGGGCGACATCGCAGAAGGGGCAGCGGCGGGTACAGATGTCGCCGAGGATCATGAAGGTGGCGGTGCCGTGGCCGAAACATTCCGCCAGATTGGGGCAGGCCGCTTCTTCGCAGACACTGTGCAGGCCGCGCTCCCGCAGCAGCCGCTTCACGCGCTGGACTTCCTCGCCGGTACCGGCGCGTATCCTGATCCAGTCGGGCTTGCGCAAAGGCGTCGCGACGGGTTCGACCTTGATGGGGATGCGCGAGAGCTTTTCCGCTCCCCGTTGATGGGAAGCTGGCGTCTGGCGCGAAGGCGCCTTATTGTCGTCGAAGGTTTTCATGCCGCGATGTCCTCGTCGCCGAGCTGGACCATCAATTCACGCACCAGCGCCGCCGCTGGCTCGAACACCTGCACATCCACGCCCAGATCAGCCAGCCGCGTCACCGGCAAGCCGGCATGGCCGCAGGGATTGATCCGGCCGAAGGCTTCCAGCTCGGGACGGACGTTGAGAGCGACCCCGTGATAGCAGCAGCCGCGCCGCACCCGCAGGCCGAGCGATGCGATCTTGGCCCCCGCCACGTAGACGCCGGGCGCATCGCTGCGTGCCTGCGCACTCAGGCCGTACTGGCGCAACAGCGCGACGACGGATTCTTCCAGCGCACTGACCATCCGTCTCACCCCGAGTTTGCGCCTTTGCAGGTCGACCAGGGCGTAGAGCACGAGCTGGCCGGGGCCGTGATAGGTCACCTGTCCGCCCCGGTCGGTCCGGACCACCGGCACATCCCCGGCATCGAGGATATGGGCGGCATCCCCGTTCATGCCGAGCGTGTAAACCGGCGGATGCTCGACCAGCCACAGTTCGTCGTCCACCTCGCCGCCGCGCTGCTCGGTGAACCCCTGCATGGCGCGCCACACCGGTTCATAGTCGGCTCGCCCCAGCATGCGGACACGGAAGGCCATCGGCGTTCAGTTCAGCAGAAACAGGGTGGCCAGCCCCAGGAAGATGAAGAATCCCATGCCGTCGGTGATGGCGGTGAGCAGCACGCTGGTGCCGATGGCCGGGTCGAGGTCGAGGCGGGCGCGGATCAGCGGGATGAACAAACCCGTCACCGCGGCTACCAACAGGTTGAGGGCCATGGCCGCCGCCATCACGGAAGCCAGTGCCGGGTCGCGGTACAGCGCATACGTCAGGGCACCGATGACACCGCCCCAGACAATCCCGTTGAGGAGGCCGATGCCGATTTCCTTCAGCACCAGGCGGCGCACGTTTGACGAATCGACCAGCCCCAGCGCCAGCGCACGAACGATCAGGGTGCTGGTCTGGGTGCCGGTATTGCCGCCGATGCCGGCGACGATGGGCATGAGCGATGCCAGCGCCACCACCCGCCCGATGGTGTCATCGAACAGACTGATGACACGGGTGCTGGCGAACGCGGTCAGCAGGTTGATGCCCAGCCATACCCAGCGGTTTTTGACGCTTTTCCAGATGCTCGCAAACAGGTCTTCCTCCTGCATCAGGCCAGCCTGCGCAAGCGCTTCTTCGTCGGACTCCTGGCGGATGTAGTCGACGATGGCGTCGATGCTGACCCGGCCTTGCAAACGCTGCTGGTCGTCGACCACCGGCACCGAAAGCAGGCCGTAGCGCTCGAAGGCGCGGGCGGCGACGGAAGCATCATCGTCCAGATGGAACATCACGACATCCCGGGACATGACGTCGCCCACCCGTGCATCCGGGCTCCGCAGCAGGAGGCGCTTGAGCGACAGCACGCCCCGGAGCACGCCCTGCTTGTCGACCACGAACAGCTTGTCGGTGTTCTCGGGCAAGTCGCCGCGCTGGCGCAGGTAACGCAGCACGACGCCGAGCGTGGTGTCCTCCCGGATGGCCACCATGCCGAAGTCCATGAGCGCCGCGACGGTATCCTCCTCGTAGGACAGGACCGATTCGAGCTGGGCGCGAGTCTGGTCGTTGAGCGACTTCAGCAGATCCTGCATGACCTCCTCGGGGAGGTCGGGGGCCAGGTCCGCGATCTCGTCGGTGTCGAGCTGCTCGGTGGCATGGAGCAGCTCCTCCCGGTCCATGTCGGAGATCAACGACTCGCGCACGGCATCCGAGACATGCAGCAGGATTTCGCCGTCCATCTCGGGATCCACCAGCGCCCAGATGGCCAGACGCTGCGCCTGCGGCAGGGCCTCCAGCACGAAGGCGATGTCGGCGGCATGGAGCGAATCGAGCTTCTGCTTGAGCGCGACCTGATGCTGCTTGTGCATCAGGCTTTCGATCAGCTCATGCCGGGACATCGGTTGATGCCGAAGAATCGTTTCCTCCAGTTTCTGCTTGTCCAGCAGGTCCAGCACTTCGCGCACGAGCCGGCGCAGTCTTTCGTCACTGGTTTCGATGAGGGAATCGGACATGGCGGGAAACGGACGTCGGTGATCACGGCGCCGGCGGAGCCGCCGGCGGATGGGAAGTGCGTCCGGGCTTATACCATAGCCGGACGGAGTTATCGTTAAAGAACCATCAGCACGCCGGGCAGGGTGCCGATACGCCCGTAGATCGCCTCGATCTGAGCCTGGCTCGAGGCCGTGATCGTCACCGTCACCGCCACGAACCTGCCGCCGCCGCTGGCCCGGACGGTGACGCTCACCTCTTCCAGCTCGGGCGCGGCGAGACGCACCGCAGCCTCGACCGAAGCGGCGAACCCGCCCTCGGCCGAGCCGAATACCTTGATCGGGAACTCGCAGGGGAAGTCGAGCAGCTCGTCCAGGCTCATGCCATCACGCCGCTCTTGAGTCTGCGCTTGAAATCCTGGTACAGCGCGCTGACCCGCTCCCACACGCGCCCGGGGCTTCCCCGACCGACCGGTCGGCCGTCCAGCTCGACCACCGGCAGCACTTCCCGAGTCGAACTCGTGATCCAGATTTCCTCGGCCCCGGCGAACTCGTCCAGCGGGATCGCTCGCTCCCGTGCCGGCAGGCCCTCCGCCTGAACCAGCTCCAGCACCAGGTCGCGGGTGATGCCCGGAAGCAGTTCCGGCCCCTTGGGCGGGGTGACGATCACGCCCTCGATCACCGCGAACACATTGCTGGCCGTCCCTTCCGTGACGCGGCCATCGCGGACCAGGACCGCCTCGGCGCAGCCCTTATCGGCAGCCTCCTGCCGCAGCAGCACGTTGGGCAACAGCGTGATGGCCTTGATGTTGCACCAGCGCCAGCGGATGTCGTCCAGCGTGATGGCGCGGACCCCGGCCAACGGGACCGGCGCGATCGGCGAACCCATGGCGAAGACCGTGGGCGTGACGCCGGCCGGAATCGCATGGTCGCGGGCGGGGCCTGCCCCACGCGTCACCTGCAGATACACCGACTGGTCGTCCGGCCCGTCGATCAGACGGCCGACGACTTCCGCCCACTCGGCCCGGCTCAGGGGAGAAGTCATGCGGATGCCGCGCAGGCTGCCGTCCAGCCTCGTGAGATGCTCTTCGAGCCGCAGCGGCTGCCCGCCATAGACGGGGATGACCTCGTAGACGCCGTCGCCGAACAGGAATCCCCGGTCCAGGACGGACACGCGGGCCTGTTCCAGCGGCAGAAACTCGCCGTTGAGATAAACCAGGGGACTGTTCATGCCGGAAAGTTCGAATCTAGCCCTGCCGCTTCAGCCAGAGCAGGATGTGATCCAGCGCCCGGCGGAAAATGCCGCCTTCCGCGACCTCCTGCAAAGCCACCAGATCCCGCTGGGCGACCGTTTCGTTGTTGAACGTGACCTGGATGCTGCCCAGCTTGTCGCCTTTCTTGACCGGCGCCATGGCGTTGGCATCGACTTCCATCGCCGTCTTCAGGTTCTGGAACTGCCCGCGCGGAAAGGTCGCATACAAATCCTCGTCCACGCCGACCGGCACCTCGGTCTGCTCGCCTTTCCAGATGCGGGCCTTGGCAAGCTCTTCGTTGCCCTTGTGAATCGGCTTGGTTTCAAAGAAGCGGAAGCCGTAATTGAGCAGGGCCTCATTGGCATTGGCGCGATCGGTATCGCTCTTGGTGCCCAGAACCACCGAAATCAGGCGGTCGCCGTCGCGCAGGGCGGACGTGATCAGGCAATAGCCCGCTCCTTCGGTGTGGCCGGTCTTGACACCGTCCACCGAGGGATCGCGCCACAGCAGCCGGTTGCGGTTCACCTGCTTGATGTCGTTGAACACGAATTCCTTGATGGCGTGCCAGGCATAGTATTGCGGAAACTCCTTGATCATCGCCCGGGTCAGCGTCGCGAGGTCGCGGGCGGTGGTGTAATGGTCCGGGTCGGGCAGTCCCATGCTGTTCTTGAAATGGGTGTTGGTCATCCCCAGACGCTCGGCATTCTGGTTCATCATCTGGGCGAACACCGACTCGTCGCCGGCCACATGCTCGGCCAGGGCGACGCTGGCATCGTTGCCGGACTGGACGATCATGCCCTTGAGCAGGTTTTCCACCGAGATCTGGGCACCGACCTGGGCGAACATCCGCGAGCCCTCGGTGCGCCAGGCCTTTTCGCTGACGGTCACCATGTCCTCCAGCTTGACGTGCCCCTTGGACAGCTCGCGGAACAGGATGTAGGCCGTCATGACCTTGGTCAGGCTGGCGGGCTCGAGGCGCTCGTCGGCGTTGCGCTCCGCCAGCACCCGGCCGCTGAAGAAATCCTGCAGCAAATAGGCCTTGGCCGGCAGCTCGGGCGGCGCGGGAATCAGCGGCGGCTCCGCCCGGAGCGGCAGGCACCACCCGGCCAACAGGACAAGGGAAAGGAAAACATGCCATCGGGCGTGAATCAGGAGGGCTTTCACGTTCATCCGCCGTAGGGTTGGGTTGATTTGCAGTTTCGGTAGTTTAACACGCGGCCCGCCACGGGCGACCCGGCATCACCCGCCCTTCCGGGCGGCGATGGCGCGGCCCAGCTGATAGACCGCCATCGAATAGAGCGGGCTGTGGTTGTAGCGGGAAATGACGAAGAAGTTTTCCAGGCCCAGCCAGTATTCGGGGCCGGCCTCCAGCTCGAACCGCAGCAGCTTGACGGGGGAGGCGTCGGGGAGGGGACGCTCGGGCTCGATGCCGAGGCGGCGCAGTTCGACCAGGGAGCTGGCGGGCTTGAGATCCTTGCCGAGATAGGGAGCATAGTCCCCCTCACGCGCCGTGGCCCGGACCGCGACCTCCTCGCCGGGGCGCCAGCCGAACCGCGCGAAATAGTTGCCGATGCTGCCGATGACGTCGGCCGGATTCGACCAGATGTCGCGCCGGCCGTCGCCGTCGAGGTCGGTCGCATAGTGGCGGAAACTGCTGGGCATGAACTGGGGCCAGCCCATCGCGCCGGCATACGAACCCTTGAGCACGGTGGCGTCCAAGCCTTCCTCGCGGCACAGAAGCAGAAACTGCTCGAGCTCGGAGCGGAAAAAGTCCGCCCGCCGCGGATAGGCGAAGGCGAGGGTGGCCAACGCATCGATCACCCGGAAGCCGCCGGTGTTGCGCCCATAAAGGGTTTCCACCCCGACGATCGCCACGATCGTCTCGGCGGGTACGCCGTAGCGCTGCTGCACCTGCTTCAGGGTCTCGGCATGCTGGCGCCAGAACGCCACTCCGCCCAGGATACGGGCCTCGGTGACGAAAAGCTTGCGGTATTCGTACCAAGGCTTGGCCTCGGCGGGACGGGCCATCGCCGCCAGGATGCGTTGCTGTATCGCCACCCCGGCGAACAGCCGCTCCAGCATGGCGGGATCGAACCGGTGGCGCACCTTCATGTCCTGGATGAAAGCGGCGACCTCGGGCCGCTGGGCGATACCTTCCGCCCCGGCGCCGGCAGCCAGCATGGAGGAAAGGAACAGGGCGTACCGAAGTCTCATGGGCTCAACCCGGCAACAGCTTGCGGTGAGTCTGGATGGACATCAGGATACCGAAGCCGGCGAGCAGGGTCACCATGGACGTCCCGCCGTAGCTCACCAGCGGCAGCGGCACGCCCACGACCGGCAGGATACCGACGACCATGCCGGTGTTGACGAAAACGTACACGAAAAATGTCAGGGTCAAGGCGCCGCTCAGCAATCGGGTGTAGGCATCCTGCGCCTGGATCGAAATGTGGATGCAGCGCCCGATGATGAACAGATAGATCGCCAGCAGCCCCAGACAGCCGATCAGGCCGAACTCCTCGGCCACGACCGCGAAGATGAAATCGGTCGACTTCTCCGGCAGGAACTCCAGCTGGGCCTGGGAGCCCTGCAGCCAGCCCTTGCCATAGAATCCGCCGGAGCCGATGGCGATCTTGGACTGGATGATGTGATAGCCGCGGCCCAGCGCGTCGGCCTCGGGGCTCAGGAACATCAGCACCCGGTCGCGCTGGTAGTCGTGCAGGAAATGCCAGACCACGGGCAGCAAGCCCGCCCCGACGCCGCCCAGCAACAGCAAATAGAGCCAGCGGATGCCGGCGAGGAACACCACCACCGCACCGGCCGCACCGACCAGTATCGCGGTCCCGAGATCGGGTTGTTTGGCGATCAGCCCCACCGGTATCGCGATGAAGACGCCGGCCACGGCGATATGCCGGAACGCCGGAGGAACCGGGCATTCGGACAGATACCAGGCGACCGTCATCGGCACCGCCAGCTTGAGGATTTCCGACGGTTGGAACCTGAGCACGCCGAGATCGAGCCAGCGCTGGGCGCCCTTGCCGATCTCCCCCATGACCAGCACCGCGGCGAGCAGCAGCACCCCCACGCCGTACAGCATCGGGCTGTAGAAACGGAAATGGCGCGGATGGATCTGGGCGATGGCCAGCATGACCGACATCGCCAGCAGCAGGCGGAGCCCCTGGCGCAACAACACATCGAAGCTCTGGGCCGAAGCGGAGTACAGAATCACCAGGGCCACGCCGGACAAGGTGATCAAGCCGGCGAACAGGGGAATGTCGATATGGATCCGCTTCATGATGCGTTCGAAGCGGGTCTGCTCGGCACCGAGACCGGCCAGGCCGTAATCGTATCTCATGGCGCACGCCCGTTCAGATAGCGCTCCATCACCGCCCGGGCGACCGGCGCGGCCACGGAGCCGCCGTGGCCCCCGTGCTCGGCGAGCACGGCCACGGCGATGCGGGGCTGTTCGGCCGGCGCGAAGGCGATGAACAGGGCATGGTCGCGCATCTCCTTGCTCACCTCGGACTCCCGGTATTTTTGACCCTGACCGACGGAAAACACCTGCGCCGTCCCGGTCTTGCCCGCGACATGGTAGGAAAGGCCCGCAGCGATGCTCTTCGCGGTGCCGCGGGCGCTATGCACGACATCGATCATCGCCTGGATCACCGTGTCCCAATGCTCCGGCGCAATGGCCAGATTGTCCCCGACGGCTTCCTCCGGCGCCGCGCCGGCCTCTCCCTGCGCCGCATCCAGCAGTCGCGGTATCACCACGCGGCCGCGGTTGGCCAGGATGGCGGTCGCCCGCGCCAGTTGCACCGGCGTCACCCCCACGTAGCCCTGGCCGATGCCGGTGATGACCGTCTCGCCCGGAAACCAGGGGTATTTGCTGTGTTTCTTCTTCCACTCCTTGGAGGGATAGACCCCCGGCAGCTCGCCCGGAATGTCGATGCCGGTGCGCTTGCCGAAGCCGAACCGCCCCATGAATTCGCTCAGCTTGTCGATGCCCAAGCTCAGTGCCAGCTTGTAGAAGTACACGTCGCAGGACTGGGTGATCGCCGATTTCAGATCGACCGCGCCGTGGCCGCCCTTGCGCCAGTCGCGGTATTGGTGGGACGAGTTGGGCAACTGGAAATAGCCGGGGCAGGACACTTTGCGATCGGCCTGGAGGTCTCCGACTTCGAGCCCCGCCAGCCCTTCGAACGGCTTCACCGTCGACCCAGGCGGATACACGCCGCGCAGGGCCCGATTGTACAAAGGCCGGTCCGGCGATGACTGCAGGCGATCGTAGTCCGCTTTGGGAATGCCGTAGACGAAAGGGTTGGGATCGAAGCTCGGCTTGCTGACGAAGGCCAGCACCCGGCCGGTCGCGGGTTCCATCGCCACCACGGCGCCGTTGTATTCGCCCAGGCCGTCGATCGCGGCCTGCTGCAGCGTGATGTCCAGCGACAGCCGCAGATCGGCGCCAGGCACCGGCGGCACCGTATTCAGCACGCCGATCGAACGCCCCTGCACGTTGGTTTCCAGCTCCTGGTGGCCGGTCTTGCCGTGCAGCAGGGTCTCGTAGGTCTTTTCGATCCCGCTTTTGCCGATGTGGTAAGTGCCGCTGTAGAGCGAAGGATCGAGCATCTTCAGATCGGCCTCGCTGATTCGGCTGACATAGCCCACGGCATGGGCCGTCAGCTCGCCATAAGGGTAGGTGCGGATCATCCGCACGTTGATCTGGACGCCGGGAAAAAACGGCTGCTTGACCGCGAAGCGGGCGATCTGCTCTTCCTCCAGCCGCATCTTGAGCGGAATGCTCTCGAAACTCTTGTGCTGGGATTGGAGCTTGCGGAAGCGCCGGATGTCCTCGTCGCTCAGGCCGAGCAGGGTCTGGAGTTCGGCAAGGGTGGCGTCCAGATCGTCGATGCGCTCCGGCACCAATTCCAGACTGTAGGAGGGGACATTGTCGGCCAGCACCTCGCCGTTGCGGTCATAGACGATGCCGCGGGTGGGCGGCAGCGGCGCGATCTTGACGCGGTTGTCCTGCGACAGCATCGCATAATGCTCGTGGCCGACGATCTGAAGGTAAACCAGGCGCGCCACCAGCGCCGCCACCGCCAGCAGGAGCAGGACGACGCTGAAGGCGATGCGGGCCTGGAACACCCGGACGTCGTTCTGGAGTCTTCGCACTGCGCGGACGCTCATGGGATCGGGATTGCCAGCGAAAACATGCGGCTAGACCGCGCCGAAACGGCGCCGCAGCCCGTCGAGCACGGCACAGGCCAAAGGCCAGACCAGGCCGCCGGACAGCGCCGCGAACCAGTAGCCTTCCAGCGCGCTGCCCGCGCCGCGGATCTGCCGGGTCCACAAGGTGAGCAGGAGCCCGAGCCCGAGGAGAAGCACGACTACGAAAGCCTGCTGGAGCATCGGATAGAGCTGGAAACGCCGGTGAAATCTCACGCCGACATAGACGACCACGCTGTAGGCCAGCGCCTGCTGGCCCAACAGCCGGCCGGTCAGCGCATCCGCCATCAGGCCGGTCAGCCAGGCCGTGCCCACCCCCACGCGATCGGGAGCGGCCACGGCCCAGTAAATCAGCAGCAGCAGGATCCAGTCCGGATTCCACGGCGCCCAGGCCTGAGGCAAGGGCAGGATCCGCATCGCCATCGCGACCGCCAGGCTCGCGAAAATCAGGATGCGGGGGGAAGACCGCCTAGCGGGGGGCATGCTGAACCGATGCGCCGCCGGCACCGTTCGCTGCGGGAGACGGACCCTCCTGCACCTTGTCCTGGACATCGGTCCGGGTCCAGACCAGCAGGACCTCGTGGATGCGGTCCAGCGGAGCGATCGGCTCCGCGGAGACCTTCGCCAGCGAACTGCCGGTGCTGGAAATGTCCACCACCGTCGCCACCGGATAGCCGGCCGGAAACACGCCGCCCATGCCGGAGGTCACCAGCCGGTCGCCCTCCCGGATGTCGGCGCTGCCGCTCAGGTACGGCAGGATCAGCCGGTCGATCCGGCCGGTGCCGACCGCGATCGTCCGCAGGCCGTTGCGCTCGATCTGGACCGGGATGGCATGATTGGGGTCGGTGATCAGCATCACTTCGGCGCTCACGGGCGACACCCGCAATACCTGTCCCACCACGCCGCGGGAATCGAACACCGGCTGACCGACATGAACGCCGATGTTCGAACCCTTGTTGGCCAGGACCAGATGCTCGTAGGGGACCAGGTTGACCGACAGCAGTTCGGCGATGAGGAAATGCTCGCCGATCTTGATCGACGCCCCCAGCAATGCCCGCAGGCGGATGTTTTCCTGCTCCAGCGCGGAGAATTTCGCCAGCCTGGCTTCCAAGCGGATTTGCTCCTCCTTGAGCCTCTGGTTTTCTTCCAGGATGCCGGCATAGCCGGACAGGTTATCCTGCACCCAGCCGGCGAAGCGCACCGGGGCGCTGACGAGCTGCTGCAAGGGGTAGACCGCGGCATCCAGCCCGCTGTGGAGCGCGCCGATCGCGCCGCGGCGGTCGGCCGCGAGAAACACCAGGGACGTGATGGCGAAGACCAGCAGCCGGAAGT
Source organism: Methylococcus geothermalis (assembly GCF_012769535.1). Lineage (NCBI taxonomy): Bacteria > Pseudomonadati > Pseudomonadota > Gammaproteobacteria > Methylococcales > Methylococcaceae > Methylococcus > Methylococcus geothermalis. The sequence continues at coordinate 602,335 of NZ_CP046565.1, read as the reverse complement.
TCTGGGCCGGCTTTTTGGTGAATGCGAGTTTGATGGCGTGCCCCTCTCGTCGCAACGCTGGCGGGCTGCAAACCTATTCGAGGAAGAACGGTGTCCCGCCTTTCCGATCCAGCAACTCCAGCACCTTGCCGCCGCCGCGGGCCACACACGTCAGGGGGTCCTCGGCCACCACCACCGGCAGGCCGGTCTCCTCCGCGATGAGCCGGTCGATGTCCTTCAAGAGGGCACCGCCCCCGGTCAGCACGATGCCGCGTTCCGCCACGTCGGCGCCCAGCTCCGGCGGGGTCTGCTCGAGCGCCTGCTTGACCGCCTCCACCACGCCCGCGAGCGGCTCCTGCAAGGCTTCGAGGATCTCGTTGCTGTTCAGGGTGAAGCTGCGCGGGATGCCTTCCGCCAGATTCCGCCCCATGACCGAGATTTCCGTCACTTCGCTGCCGGGATAGGCCGAGCCGATCTCGTGCTTGATGCGCTCGGCCGTGGCCTCGCCGATCAGGGTACCGAAATTGCGCCGGACGTAGTTCATGATCGCCTCGTCCAGCCGGTCGCCGCCGATGCGGACCGACGCCGCGTACACCACGCCGTTGAGCGAGATGATGGCGACTTCCGAGGTGCCGCCGCCGATGTCGATCACCATGGAGCCGCGGGCCTCGCTCACCGGCAGCCCCGCGCCGACCGCGGCGGCGATAGGCTCCTCGATCAGGTGAACCTCGCGCGCGCCGGCGCCCTCGGCGGAATCCTTGATCGCCTTGCGCTCCACCTGGGTGGAGCCGCAGGGCACGCAGATCAGCACCCTGGGACTCGGGCGCAGCAGGCGGTTCGGATGAACCTTGTGGATGAAATACTGAAGCATCTTTTCCGTCAGGGTGAAATCGGCGATGACGCCGTCTTTCATCGGACGGATGGCTGTGATGTTGCCGGGAGTGCGGCCGAGCATGGACTTTGCCGCGGCTCCCACGGCGGCGATGGACTTGGCCCCGCGATTCTTGTCCTCGCGGATCGCCACCACCGAGGGCTCGTTCAGGACGATGCCCTGGCCCCTGATGTAAATCAGGGTGTTGGCCGTGCCCAGATCGATCGACAGATCATTGGAAAAATAACCGCGCAGACGCTTAAACATCGGGAACCGGCCTAGCCAAAAAACCATACTCTAGCAACGGGCTGGGGGGGGCAGCAAGACATGCGTTATCATAGGGATGGTATCGCCCATCAACAGGATGCATTCATGTCGCTCAGCGCAGCAGAAGTCAACAAAATCGCGTGGCTGGCGCGTCTGGCCATCGACGACGACAAGGTCGAGGCCTATGCCCGCGACCTGTCGCAGATTCTCGATTTCGTCGAGCAGCTCGGCAGCGCCGACACCAGCCAGGTCGCGCCGATGGCGCACCCCTTGGACGAGGCCCAGCGCCTGCGCCCCGATGCCGTGACCGAAGCCGATCAGCGCGCCTTGTTCCAGAGTCAGGCGCCCTTGGTCGAGGCCGGCCTTTACCTCGTTCCCAAGGTCATCGAATAGTCCGGTACCGCCCGGCCTCGTTATCATCCTACAGTCGCGACCCGCACATTCCGGAGCCCCATCGCATGCATCACAAGACCATCGCCGAACTGGCCGCCGGTCTCGAACGGAAAGAATTCAGCAGCGTCGAGTTGACGCAAGCCTGCCTCGAACGCATCGAGCGCCTCGATGCCTCGCTCAACTGTTTCATCACGATCACTGCGGAGACCGCCCTGGCCCAGGCCCGGGCCGCGGACCTGCGGATCGCCCAAGGCGATGCCGCTCCCCTCACCGGCATCCCGATCGCCCAGAAGGATATTTTCTGCACCCGGGGCGTGCGGACCAGTTGCGGCTCGCGGATGCTGGACAATTTCATCTCGCCCTACGACGCCTGCGTGGTCGAGCGCTTCAACGCCGCCGGCGCGGTCATGCTGGGCAAGCTGAACATGGACGAGTTCGCCATGGGGTCGTCCAACGAGACCAGCTTCTACGGGGCGGTGAGGAACCCCTGGAACACGTCCACCGTCCCCGGCGGCTCTTCCGGCGGCTCGGCCGCCGCCGTCGCCGCGCGGCTGACGCCGGGCGCGACCGGCACCGACACCGGCGGCTCGATCCGCCAGCCGGCGGCCTTTTGCGGCATCACCGGCATCAAACCGACCTACGGCCGGATTTCGCGCTGGGGCATGATCGCCTTCGCTTCCAGCCTGGACCAGGCCGGCCCGATGGCGCGCACCGCCGAGGACTGCGCCATCATGCTGCAGGCCATGGCCGGTTTCGACGAGCGCGATTCGACCTGCGTCGACCGTCCGGTGCCGGACTACCGCGCGGCCCTCGGCAACAGCCTGG